>JAWKHS010000027.1 GCA_041394705.1 Vicinamibacterales bacterium | reverse complement strand
GGATGCCCTGCAGGTCGATGTCGCCCTCGATGGTGGACTCCACCGAGGTCAGCTTCACGCCGCGCGCGGCGGCGATGTTGCCGATGCCGGCGCAGATGCACGACGTGAGCGCGTGCAGCAGGAACTCCACGGGCGTCGGGCCGCGGTCGGCGCCGACCAGGACCGCCGGGTGATCGGCGCGGTACTGGAACGTGGCCTGGTGCTGGTGGTCGCCGCCGGCACCCGAGAACTGCTCGATGGTGGTCTCGCTGCAGGTGCCCTCGACCCAGCGGTTCCTGGCGCGGAAGGTGAACGCGGCCAGGGCCGGTGCGCCCTTGACGGCGTTGATCGTCGCGAAGAGGGTCGGGGTGTCCACGCCGTTCATGGGGACGGGGGCGGGGCGTTCGGTGGTGGTCGGCATCGTGTCCTCCGTGGGCGCCGCGGCATGCGACGCGTCTCGTTAGCAGGATCGACAACGGCGTCCGAAACCCGCCACGGCCCCCTCGAGCCCGGGAAAGTCGTGGCGGTGGGTCGGCGCCGTCCGTTCCGGCAGGGCCGGGCCCGGTCGCCCGGGACCGGCGGCGCCGTGCCATACTCCCGCGCGTGACGGACCGGGTCCCGCCCCGCACCACGCGTGACGCCGTCGCGTGCGCCTCGCGCATGGCGGGCGTGTGCGCGCTGGTACTGGCCGCGAGCGCCTGTACGCCGTCGAGCCCGCCCGCGGACGATCCGCCCGGCATGGTCCGGATTGCCGGCGGGGAGTTCTGGATGGGGCTGGACGCCCCGGCCTTCCCGGACGCCGCGCCCGTCCACCGCGTGTCCGTGCGCGGCTTCTGGATGGATGCCACCGAGGTGACCAACGCCGAGTTCGCGGCCTTCGTCGAGGCGACGGGCTACGTGACCGTGGCCGAGCGCGCGCCGTCGGCGGCGGACTTTCCAGGCGTGCCCGCGGACAGGCTCGTGGCCGGGTCGATCGTGTTCACGCCGCCGCCCGGCGCGGTGCCGCTCGACAGCCCCGGCCGATGGTGGAGCTACGTCCGGGACGCGAACTGGCGGCGGCCGCGGGGCCCCGGAAGCACCCTCGACGGCCGTACGGATCATCCCGTCGTCCACATCGCGTACGACGACGCGCTCGCCTACGCCGCATGGGCCCGGAAGCGGCTGCCGACCGAAGCTGAGTGGGAGTTCGCGGCCCGGGGCGGCATCGACCGCGCGGAGTACGTGTGGGGTGGGGATCCCGTGCCCGACGGCCATCACGCCGCCAACACCTTCCAGGGGCACTTCCCGGACACCAACACCGGGGCCGACGGGTACGCATCGACCGCGCCCGTCAGAGCCTTCCCGCCGAACGGCTACGGCCTGTACGGCATGTCGGGCAACGCCTGGGAGTGGGTGGCCGACTGGTACCGTCCCGACTATTACCGTGCGCTCGCGTCGAGCGGCCGCATCGCGGTGGATCCGCGCGGCCCGGCGTCCAGCAGGGACCCGGAAGAGCCCGGTGTGCCGAAGCGCGTCCAGAAAGGCGGGTCCTTCCTGTGTACGGACGAATACTGCGGACGCTTCCGTCCGGGCACGCGCGGCAAGGGCGAACCGTCGAGCGGCGCGAACCACATCGGTTTCCGGCTGGTCAGGGACCTCGCGCCGTGACGCGTCCGGCGTGGCCGCTGTCGCTGGGCACGGTGCTGGCGCTGGGGGTGGCCGCGTGCGGCGGGGCCCCGGCGTCGGACGCCGTCGCCCCTCAGGCGCCGGCGCGCCGGCCGAACATCCTGCTCGTGGTGGCCGACGACCTCGGGTTCACCGACCTGGGCGCGTACGGGTCGGAGATCCGGACGCCCGTCCTCGACAACCTCGCGGCCTCGGGACTCGTCTTCTCGCAGTTCCGGACCTCGCCCACGTGCTCGCCCACGCGCGCCAGCCTCCTGAGCGGGACCGACCCGCACGTGAGCGGCCTGGGCAACATGGCCGAGGACCTCGCCCCCAATCAGGAGGGCCAGCCGGGCTACGAGGGGTATCTGAACTTCGACGTGGCGCCGCTGCCGGCCGTGCTGAGGCAGGCCGGCTACCGCACCTACATGGCGGGGAAATGGCACCTGGGCCGCGACGGGGCGACGAGCCCGAAGGCGCGCGGCTTCGACAGGAGCTTCGCCCTGCTGCCCGGCGGCAGCAGCCACTTCAAGGAACGCCGCGTGATGGAGGGCGAAGGGCAGGCGCCGTTCCGCGAGGACGACACGCTGGTGGAGCGCCTGCCGGACGACTTCTACTCCACGCGCTCCTTCACCGACAAATTGCTCGGCTACCTCGGCGAACGTGGTCCCGACGACCCGGCGCCGTTCTTCGCCTACCTCGCGTTCTCGGCGCCGCACTTTCCGCTGCAGGCGCCCGACGAGAGCCTCGCGGTGTATCGCGGGACGTACGACGCGGGGTACGACGCGCTCTTCGAGGCGCGCCTTGCAGCGGTGAAGCGCCTCGGGCTCGCCCCGGCGAACGCCACCGGCGACCCGCGGTATCACGGCTCACGTCCCTGGGCCTCGCTGACGCCGGACGAGCGCACGGTCGAGGCCCGGCGCATGGAGATCTTCGCGGCGATGGTCACCGACCTGGACACCGCCGTGGGCCGCGTGCTGGCGTTCCTGCGCGGACGCGGCGAGCTCGACCGGACGATCGTCGTGTTCATGTCCGACAACGGGGCCGAAGGACACCGCCTCGAGACCGAGTGGGCGGCGGCGGCCGAGACCGCGCGGGCCTGCTGCGACAACTCGCTCGACAACATGGGCCGGCCGTCGAGCTACGTGTGGCTCGGTCCGGACTGGGCGCGCGCCAGTGCCGCGCCCTTCCACTACTTCAAGGGCTATCCCACCGAGGGCGGCATCCGGGCGCCCTTCATCGTCAGCTACCCCGGCCTCGGACGTCGGGGACGCACCGACGCCAGGGCGCACGTGACCGACGTGATGCCGACGCTGCTGGACCTGGCCGGCGTGTCGGCGCCGTCCGGGCAGTTCGAGGGGCGCGCGGTGGCCGCCATGACCGGCGTCTCGCTGAAGCCGTTCCTCGAACGGCGCGCCGAGGCCGCGCACGACGCCGGAGAGGTGACCGCCGGCGAGCTGATGGGCAAACGCTTCGTCACCGAGGGCTCGCTGAAGGCCGTCTGGATGCCGCCTCCACACGGCATCGGCGACTGGCAGCTCTTCGACCTGGCGGCGGACCCGTCGGAGCAGCACGACCTGCGCGGGTCGCGGTCCGCCGACCTGGCGCGACTGGCCGCGCGCTGGGACGACTACGCGACGCGCCATCGGGTGATCCTGCCGAACCGGGTGTCGGGGTACTGAGCCCGGCCGACGAGCGCGTCACGCGCGGCCATTCGAGGTGCACATGCCCAGTGGGGAACCCATCGTCCACCAGCACGGCCTGATCGTCTTCGCCAAGGACACGCAGAAGGTGTCGGCCTTCTATGCAGCCGCGCTCGGCCTGGATCGTGTCGAATCCGGGCCCGGTCACGACCTGCTGGCGGGCCCGGGGTGCGAGATCGTGGTGCACGCGATTCCTCCCCAGTACGCCGCCGACATCGCGATCTCCACGCCGCCCGAGCCCCGATCCGAGACGGCGCTCAAGCCCGCGTTCGTCGTCGGGAGCCTCGAGTCGGTGCGCGCGGCGATCGAGGCCACGGGCGGTGGCCTGAAGCCCGCGGAGAGCGCCTGGACGATGCGGGGATTCGACGTCCTGGACGGATGGGACCCTGAAGGCAACATCATCCAGTTCAGGCAGCCGAGCGCCGCGTGATCCGTCCCTGACCCGTCGCCCGCGACGCGTGACGCGTCGGCCGTGGCTTGCCGTCCGCAGGCGCGCGGTGGCATCCTGAGCGCCACTGCTGAGGTCCGGGCGCCGGGCCGCGAGACGCGCGACCGCTGCAGGGCGCGGGCCGCGCCGGAAGGACGTTGATGGCGAGAGAGATTCTCTTCACGGCGAAGGCCCCAGCGCCCCCGCCCACCTACAGCCAGGCCGTGCGGGCCGCAGGCTTGATCTTCGTGTCCGGAACCGCGCCTGTCGATCCGGCCACCGGACAGCTGTCCGGCACGACGATCCAGGAACAGACGCGCCAGTGCCTGGCCAACATCGCGGCCATCCTGGCGGATGCGGGAAGCGCCATGGAGAAGCTCGTCAGCGTCACGGTCATCCTGGCGGACGAGGACGACTTTCCCGGGATGAACGAGGAATGGCGGCGCTGGTTTCCGACGGATCCGCCGGCACGCCAGGGCGCCAAGCTGCCCGCGCGCATCCCGGGCCTGAAGATCTCCATCGCGGCCATCGCCGAGGCGTAGACCCCGTCGGGCAGTCCCCGGAGGGAGGCAGGCGGAGCGCGCGGCTGGCGCGGTGCGGGAGCGCGGCCGTGATAGCGTCGAGCGATGACACCAGAGCAGTCCCTGGCCTCCACCGCCGTCCAGTCGTGGACGATCAACATCGGCCGCGCCGAGAAGCTCTTCCTGGGGCTCGCCGACGAGGAGATGGCGAAGACCGTGGCGCCTGGCAGGAACCGTCTCGTCTACCTGTTCGGCCACCTCATTGCCGTGCACGACGCCATGCTGCCGCTGCTCGGCATCGGCGACCGCCTGCACCCCGAGCTCGATGCCGCGTATCTGGAGGAGGCCGATTCGAACCGGGCCGACGCGGTGCCGCCCTCGGATCTCAAGCGCTTCTGGGCGGAGGTGCACACCGCGCTCCGGACCGGGTTCGAACGCTTCACCCCCGAGGACTGGACGGCGCGGCACACGGCCATGTCCGACGCCGACCACGCCGCCAACCCCCTGCGCAACCGCCTCGCGGTGCTGCTGAATCGCACGGCGCATCTCGCCTACCACATGGGCCAGTGCGCGCTGGCGCCGAAGTAGCCGCGGACCGGGAGTCCACCCTGGCCGGTCGCGCGACACACGCGCATTCGTGACGGCCGCGCTCGCGAGGGTGGTGTATACGTTGGCGATGACCCGAGCGAAGAGGGCGACGGGGAAGACCACCGCCAAAACCACCGCCAGGACCCGGACCGCCACGAGGAAGACCGTCAGGACATCGACGGCCGCGGCGCCCAGGGCCGCGGGCTCGCCGTCCCGGCTCATCGACAAGCGGATCGCGTCGCTCGACGACTGGCGCGGACGGACGCTCGCGCGCGTGCGCGCCATCATCCACAAGGCCGATCCCGAGGCCGTCGAGACCTGGAAGTGGCGCGGCGTCCCGGTGTGGGAGCACGACGGCATCATCTGCACCGGCGAGACCTACAAAGCCGCCGTGAAGCTGACCTTCGCGCACGGAGCGGCGCTCCCGGATCCGGCGCGCCTCTTCAACGCCAGCCTCGGGGGAGGCACGCGGCGGGCGATCGACATCCATGAAGGCGAGGCGATCGACGAGAAGGCCTTGAAGGCGCTCGTTCGCGCGGCCGTCTCGCTGAACGTGACCCGCGCCAGCCGTCGTTCGCGATGACCGGGACCTCCCGCGCGTTCGCCGCCCAGCCGCCCCTGAACTGGGCGGCCGAAGCCGCCCAGCCGCTCCTGAACTGGGCGGCCGAAGCCGCCCAGCCGCTCCTGAACTGGGCGGCCGACGACGGCGCGCGCGTGGCGGCGCTGGAGAAGGACGGCACGCGCCTGCAGGGCGAGCACGTCGTGCTGTATGTCCCCAAGTCGCTTCCGCGCGCCGACGCCGACGCGCTCGCCGCGCGCCTGGATCGGGGCGTGGCCGGCCTCTGGCAGCGGGTCGGCGTCCACGACTGGCAGGCCGTGAAGCCCGGCCGGATCACCTATTACCTCAGCGACGACACGTTCGTGGCCCACGCGTCCGGCCGTTCGGCGGTGTTCGTGCCGATGGCGCGGGTGACCGACGGCCGCGCGCCCTTTCTCCACGAGGCCACGCACGAACTGCTCGCCTCCACGAGGACCGATCCGGCTGGATCGACGGTCCGCCGGCCGCTCTGGCTCACCGAAGGCCTGCCCGACTACATCGCGCGGATCACGGCGGCCGACGTGGGGATGACCGAGACGGGGCCCTTCGGCACGCCGACGGTAGAGGGGGCGGATGCGGTGTGCGCCGAGCGCGCGCGGACCGCGGACGGCGCCACGATGCTGCCGTTCGTCGGCGCCGACGAGCGGCCCGCCGTGCTGTTCACGACCGACCGCGCCCGCTTTGCGCCCACCTTCTACGCGTGCTCGTTCTCGTTCGTCGCCTCCCTGGCCTCCGAGGCCGGCCTGGCGCAGCTCGTCGACCTGTTCTCGGTCGCACCGGCGGAGACTCGCGCGCGCCTGGATCGGCTGGGCGGCAGGACGCTCGACGAGCACCGCCAGGCCTGGCTTCGACGGTTGGCCCTCGCGGCGGTCCAGGCGCCGGACGACGACGCGCAGGTGTATCACGCGGCGACGACGGCCCTCCGGCTCGAGGCCCCCGCGGGCGGCCGGCGCTACGCCGTCCAGGACCCGGCGTTCGATCCGACGCCGTTGTGGACGGATCCGGCCACGGGGGCGATCCAGCCGTCGGTCGATCCCAGGCGGCTCATGACCGGGGCCCGCCCCGAGACGATCGAGGCGTTCTTCGACGCCGTGCGCCGTCCGCGTGCCCTGCCGCGGCACCTGGAGGCCCTCGGCCCGTGGCGGCTCGTCGCCGCGCGCGACCTGCCGGATCGGTCGCGGCCCGCCGCCTGGGCGCCGTTCGCCGACGCGCGCGGGCTCGCGGGAAGCGTCGTGAGGGTGTCGGCGATCGGGTACGACCGCGCGCGCACGCAGGCCCTGGTCGCGGTCAGCCAGACGTGCGGGCCGCTGTGCGCGTCGGGCTGCCTCGTGCTGCTGGACCGGCGGGACGGGGGCTGGGTCGTGGCGACCGCGGCGCTGATCGTCGAGGCGTGAGGCCGCCGCACCGCGCGCCGCGGCCTACGTCCAGGCCACGGCCACGGGCAGGCGCTTCACCCCGGCGATGAAGTTCGAGCGCAGCCGCGCCACCTCGCCGTTCAGGCGGATGTCGGCCAGCGCCGGCAGCAGCTCTTCGAAGAACACGCGCATCTCGAGCCTGGCCAGGTGCTCACCCAGGCACTTGTGCGGGCCCTTGAGGCCGAACGCCAGGTGGTCGTTGGGGCGCCTCCGGATGTCGAACTCGCCAGGCCGGTCGAAATGCCGCTCGTCGTGGTTCCCGGCGATGTACCACATGAGCACCTTGTCGCCGGCCGCGATGCGGCGGCCGCCCAGCTCCGTCTCGCGCGTGGCCGTCCGCCGGAAGTGCATGGTCACGGTGCTCCAGCGCAGCATCTCCTCGACGGCGCCGGCCGTCAGCTCTGGATGGTCGCGGAGCTCGGCCAGGAGCGACGGCCGCTCCAGCAGCGCCAGCATGCCGGCGGCGATGGAGTAGCGCGTGGTGTCGTTGCCGGCCGCCACCAGCAGCGTGAAGAAGTTCTTGAACTCGTCGTCGCTCAGCGGACGCCCGTCGCGCGTCGGGCGGAGCAGCACCGAGATCACGTCGTCGCCGGGCTGTTCGCGCCGCCGGCGGGCCTGCTCCGCCGCGTAGGCGAAGAGCTCGCGGCTCACGGGACTGCGGAACGGCATCAGGCGGTAGGCGTCGGTGTTGGTGACGCCGACGGGCGTGTCGGTGAACTCCGGATCGGTGTTGCCGATGAGGGCGTCGCCGCGACTCACGAGCCACGGGCCGTCCTCGTCGGGTACGCCCAGCATCTTCCCGAGGACGCGCATCGGCAGCTGGCGCGCCAGCGCGCCCACGACGTCGAAGGTGTCTTCCCGCCGCACCTCGTCGATCAGGGCACGCGTCATCAGGCGAAGCGCCGTCTCGTACGTGGCGACCTCGCGGTACGAGAAGGGCCGCTGCACGAGCTTCCGGAGCGTCGTGTGCTCCGGCGGGTCCAGCTCCATCAGCGTGCGGCGCGCGGCGAGCTCGTCGGGCCGCATGTCTTCGAGCCGGATGCCGCGGGCCGACGAGAAGGTCTGCGCCTGGTGGCTCACGGCCACCACGTCGTCGTAGCGCGTCACCGCCCACAGGCCCGGGCCATCGGCTTCGGGCCACCAGCTGACCGGATCCTCGTCCCGGAGCCGCGCGAACGTGGCGTGGGGCACCCCGCCGACGTAGACGTCCGGGTCGAGGATGTTCGCGTGCGTGTCGTCGGCCATGGCGAGTGGAGGCAGCGGAGTCGCCGCGCGTTCACAGGAACGGCAGGTAGGTCCTGAGCTCCCAGTCGGTGACGGCGGCGGCGAACTTCTCCCACTCGCCCCGCTTCACGGCCACGAACTGCGCGACCAGCTCGGGGCCGATGGCCTCCACGAGCGCCGTGTCGGCCTCGAGCGCGTCGAGGGCCAGCGCCAGGCTGGCGGGCACGTGGCGCGTGGCGCTCTGCGATGTCAGGCAGTCCTGCTCCTCAGGCGGCTGGAGCGTCAGGCCGCCGACGACGCCGAGGCGCGCCGCCTGGAGCACGGCGGCCGTGGCCAGGTACGGATTGGCGGCGCCGTCGGGCATGCGGTGCTCCAGGCGCGTCGCCCGGCCGCGCTCGTGCGGCACGCGGATGGACGCGCCGCGGTGGTCGTAGCCCCAGTTCGCCCAGTAGCCCGCGAGCTGCGCCGGCTTGAGGCGCTTGTAGGCGTTCACGGTGGGCGCGCAGATGCCGGCCGACGCCTCGAAGTGGGCCAGCATGCCGGCGATGGCCTGGTGGGCGAGCGGCGACAGCCCGTCGGGCGCCGCCGGATCCGCAAGGGCGTTCGCGCCGCCGGCGTCCTCGAGCGAGAGATTCACGTGGAAGCCGCTCCCGCCGCGATCGGCGAACGGCTTGCCGATGAACGTCAGCAGCAGCCCCTTCCGGTGCGCCAGCTCGCGCGCCATCACCTTGAACAGGAACACGTCGTCCACGGCCTTGAGCGCGTCGTCGTAGACGAGGGTCAGCTCGAACTGCGGCGTGTCGTATTCCGAGTTGATCGATTCCACCGGCAGGCGGCACGCCTCGGCCGTGCGCATCAGGTCGTCGATGAGGCCGGCCGGGTCCACCGCGGGACCCGTGCCGTACACGTACGCGGTCGGCGTGTCCCATTCCGTCCAGCCGCCCTTGCCGTCGGGCTGCAGGACGAACGCTTCCAGCTCGATGCCGACCTTCGCGCGATACCCGAGCGCCTTCCAGTCCTCCACGGCCTTGCGCAGCACGTGCCTGGGCGCGATGGCGAGCGGCGCGCCGTGAAACGACAGGTCGCCCACGACCACGCCGGTGCCGTCTTCCCAGCCGGGCCGGACCTCGTCCATCGCGAACGTGAGATCGCAGTCGGGGAGCCCTTCGAGCATCTTCGCGCCTGGCGCCGGCACCATCGTGCGATCGAAGTTCAGGGCGAAGAGCGACAGGCAGTGCCGCGTCCCGGCGGCCGCCTGCCGCGCCGGCAGGTACTTGCCGCGGGCCAGGCCGAGGTGGTCGGGGAAGAGCGCGCGGATACGGGTGTAGTCGGGCACGGGTCCTCCCGCGCGCCGTGACGGGCGGCGTCCAGACGCGGCGGCGGCGAGTAGTCTATCCGACCGTCGGCCCGCGCCCGCCGCCGGTGGCGCGATGGTGTACGCTGGCCGGCGATGCCGCACACACTCCGGGGGTTCGCGCTCACCGCTGCCGCCGTGGCGCTCCTCAGCGCAGCTCCGTTCACGGCCGATCGCCAGGCCGCGCAGCCCGCGGCGGGGGCGCCGCCCGCCAACCAGGTGATCCTCGGCCCGGTCGGGCCGAGCCCGTATGACATCGTGCGTGCCTGGCACCAGCCGTTCGCCGACTCCGGCTTCGCCTTCGGCGGCAACTCGGGCGTGTTCGCCGAGTCGCCCGACCGCATCTTCGTGGCGCAGCGGGGCGAGTTCCGGCTGCCCTCGCCGGTGCCCCAGGGGTTCCTGGGCTTCGCCGGCTCGATCGGGCACAACGTGCTCAACGAGACGAAGGCGCGCGTGTGGCGGCACTGCCTCTACACGCTGGACCGGAACGGCAAGGTCAAAGAGCTGTGGACGCAGTGGGACCGTCTCTGCGAGGGCTCCGACGGTCCCGGTCCGCATCGCCTGCGCATCAGCCCGTACGACCCCGAACATCGCGTGTGGCTCGTCAACGAGACGTTCCACCAGATCTACGTCTTCTCCAACGACGGCGCGACGCTGCTCACGACGCTCGGCGAGAAGGGTGTGCCGGGCAGCGACGCCGCGCACTTCGCCAAGCCGCAGGACGTCGCGTTCCTGCCGGACGGACGCGTGCTCATCGCCGACGGCCTCGACAACCACCGCGTGATGATCTTCGACACGAACCTCCGGTATCTGGGGGAGTTCGGCGGCAAGGGCACGGGCCCGGGGCAGTTCAACGGCGTCCATGCCGTGGCGGTCGGTCCGGGGGGACGCATCTTCGCCCTCGATCGCAGCGGCGGCCGCGTCAACGTGTTCCGCACGACGAGCGACCCGGCGAAGGTGGAGCACGTCGCCACGTGGACGGGTTTCGCGCTGCCGTTGGACCTCATCGTGAACGACGACGCGATCTGGCTGACCGACCTGCGGCCCCTGCGCTTCGTGAAGCTCGACTTCGACGGGCAGCGGAAGTACTCGTGGCTCGTGCCGCCGGACATGCCCGACGGCTACCTGGAGGTGCACACCTTCACGGTGGACTCCGCCGGCAACCTCTACGGCGGCGACAACCAGTACGGGCGCACGCAGAAGTTCGTGCCGAAGCCCGGCGCCGACCCGGCGCTGCTGGTCAAAGCGCCCTGGGTGGCGCGGTAGGCAGATGGCGCGCCGGTGCCTGGCGGCCGTCGCCGTCGCCGCTGCCGTCCTGACGACCGCGGCCTGCGTCGGCTTCGTCCCGTACGACCTCGAAGCGCTGCCGTCGGCGCCCGCGCCGCCCGACCTGTCACAGCGCAGCCGCCTCGTGTTCGTGGTCGTCGGCGATTCCGGACGCGGCAACGACGCCCAGCGGGCCGTGGGCCAGCTCATGCAGACGGTGTGCGCGGCCCTGTCCTGCGACTTCGCGATCGCGCCGGGCGACCTCATCTACGAGCGGGGCGTCCACCTCCAGCGCGAGGGCCAGGCCTGGGACCCGCAGTTCACGAGCAAGTTCGAGGCCCCGTTCGGCGGCCTGACGTTCCCGTTCTGGTCAGTGCCCGGCAACCACGACTGGGCGACGCCCGGGTCGGTCCAGGCGGAGATCAACTACACGAATGCCAGCGACCGCTGGCGGATGCCGTTCAACCACTTTCCGATCGAGCGCCTGCCGGCGTGGATCCGCATCTACGGCCTGGACACGGTCCTGATCGACGAGGCCGCGTCCCGGCCCGACGAGCGCGTCGAGGCCGACCAGCAGCTCGCCGACGCGAAGGCGTACCTGTGCGGCGGCGACGCCACGCCGACGTGGCGGCTGGCGTTCGGCCATCACCCGCTCTACTCCAGCGGGCAGCACGGGCGCGAGGCCAACAACCTGGCGAACCTGCGGCGGCGGCTCGGCGGCCTCATCGAAGCCTGCAACGTCCAGGTCTACTTCGCCGGCCACGAGCACATGCAGGAGCTGCTCCGGGTGTCCGGCCCCACGGCGCGGCCGGCGCTGGCGTTCGTGCAGGTCATCCAGGGCGCCGGCTCGGAGGCCCGGACGAACGACCGGCCCCAGCCGGAAACGGGCGTGACGACCTGGGGTGTCAAGCGGGAGCCCGGCTTCGGGCTGGTGCAGGTCGACCGTGAGCAGATGACGGTGGAGTACTACGGCACCCGATCGAGCCCCCGCTCGGACGGCCGGGCACCGGCGCCGATCCTCGCCTTTTCGCTTCGGCCCGAGAGCGTGTCCACGCTGCAGCTGCTCGAGCGGGTCACCCGGCCCACAGGACACTAGCCTCGTCGCGGTCAGGCGACGGCGCCCGGCGGCGGGATCGCCACCCCGTCGCGCGCGCCGGCGAGATCCGGCAGCCGCACCGAGAACGTGGAGCCGCGGCCGGGCTCGCTCGCCGCCGTGAGCGTGCCGCCCATGAGCCGGCAGAAGCGGTGGCTGATCGCCAGGCCCAGGCCCGTCCCGCCGAAGCGGCGCGTCGTGGACGCGTCGGCCTGCACGAACTCGGCGAAGAGGCCCGCCACCTGGTCGGGCGACATGCCGATGCCGGTGTCGGCGACCTCCACGGCCAGCCACGAGCGCCCGTCGTCGCGCTGACCCCGGACGCGAACCTGGATCGTGCCGTCCGCCGTGAACTTGCACGCGTTGCCGACCAGGTTCAGCAGTACCTGCCGCAACCGGAGCGCGTCGGTGTGGAACGGGCCGAGATCCAGGTCGAGCGCCGACTCGAGCCGGTTGCCGTTCTTGCTGGCGGCCGGCGCGCAGGTCGTGGTCACGTCGCGCACCAGCGCGGCGACGTCCACCGCCTCGACGTGGACCGTCATCTTGCCCGCTTCGATCTTCGAGAAGTCGAGCACGTCGTTCACGAGACCCAGGAGGTGGTGCGCGGCCGTCTCGATCCGGGTCAGGTCGGCGAGCTGCGCGGCCGGGCTGCCGCTCTCCTCGCACTCCTCCTTGAGCAGGCCCGTGTAGCCGATGATGGCGTTCAGCGGCGTCCTGAGCTCGTGGCTCATGTTGGCGACAAACGCGCTCTTGGCCACGCTCGCGGCCTCGGCGGCGTTCTTCGCGCGCTCCAGTTCCTGCTGCGCCACGTGACGGTTGCGGGCGGCGATGGCGATCGAGGCGAGGTCGGCCAGCGAGGCGAGGACCTGCTGCTCGTCGGCCGTCCACGCGCGCGCGGCGCCGGCCTGCGACATGCCGAGGACGCCGATCGTCCGCCCGTCGTGCCGGATCGGCGCCAGCGCCACGGTCGCGGGAGGCGCGCCCTCCCAGGTGCCCGGCAGCGTCCATCCCTCCGCGCGCGGGTGGCCCGCGTCGGCCGTCACGACGCGGCGCGACGCCAGCGCCGGCCCGAGCCGCGGGATCGCCCCGAGGTGCCACGTGCGGGGCAGGACCTGGTGCGTGCGGCGCGCGGCGTCGTGGCTGTCCACGGACGCGGCGCGTCCGTCGGCGTCGAGGAGCCACAGGTCCGCGCGTGTCGCCGGGACCAGGCGTGCCGCCGCCGCGGTCAGCGTCCGCGCGGCCTGGTCGAAGTCGCCGGCGTGCAGGGCCGTGTCCCGAGCCAGTTCGGCCAGGGCGGCCTGCTGCTGCTGCTGGTGCTCGATGCGCCGCCGCTCCTCGCGCTCCATCCGGATGCGGTCGCGGATGTCGAGCGCCACCCACACCGTGCCGGCCTGGTCCGTGCCCTCCGCGGTCAGCGGCGAGGTGGACAGCAGGACCGGCACCTGCTCGCCGGCCTTCGTCCACAGCAGCCGCTCCACGCCGCGCGACGCCTCCGCGCCGGCCTCGGACGGGCCCACGAGCACCCGATCGATTGGCAGGCCCTCGAGGCCGCCGGGGGCGTACCCGAGCGCGTCGCAGGCGGCGGGGTTCGTCGTCGTGATGCGCCCGTCCGGCGCCACGACGAAGAGTAGCTCGTTCATCGACTGGAGGATGCCGCGCGTGTAGTCGCGGGCCGCCCGGAGCTGTTCGCGGTCCGCCGCCAGGCGTCCCATGTACACCTGGTAGGCACGAAAGGTGATGAGCAGAGGCGCCGCCGACAGCAGCAGCGCCGCCGGGCCGACCTCGTGCGCCAGCACGAGGCCGGCGCCGACCCCCGCGGCGGGCACGAAGTAGCCGGGCGCGCTCCATAGGAAGCCCTCCCGCCACACCGCGCGCACCGACCGCCCGGTCTCGAGCGCCACGGCCCCGGCGACGAGCCACGTGTTGATCGAGAAATACACGAGGGCGGCCGCGGTGAGCGGCAGGGCGACCGGGGCGAAACGGTGCGGCACGCCGCCGGCGCTCGCGAAGGCGAGCCCCGCGGCCTCCACCGTGATCGCGCCGCACGCGACGCTGAAGAGGCGCCGGCGAAGCGGGAGCGGCTGGCCGCTGGCGGTCCGGAAGGTGCTCTGGGTCCAGATGCCGGCGCCGACCACCACCGAGGTCGCGGCCGGACCGACCGTGAGGAGCCCCGCGAAGCCCGGCGCCAGGCCCAGCGTCAGCGAGGCCCCGCCGAGCGGCAACTGGAGGCTCACCTTGTACAGCGAGGTCGCGACGGCGGCCGCGAGAAGTCCGACGAACCACCAGGGATCCGCTGTCGCCGCGGCCGGCAACCGCCCGATGAGCAGGGCGCCGCCCAGGACGGTGACGGTGGTGGTGTAGGCGTCCAGGCGACGGCGCCCCGCGGAGGGCACCGCCACGGACGCCTCGGTGCGACACATGGCCACTGTCGTTATCGGCCGGATCGTTCTCCAGGTGTGCCGGCGCGGCCCCGGGTTGCCCGCCGCTGCGCGAAGTCTCACCCGCGAGGGCGGCAGGGCGGCGGTCGTGTGGTCAGGCCGGGCGCGATTCGCCCGCGCCCGTGAGCGCGCCGGCCGGATCCGCGAGCGGGCGTGGCGGATCGAGGCGCCCGGTGGCGCGCGACACCAGGGGCAGCAGGACCAGGCCCACGGCCGCAGCCAGCGTCCGGAACGGAAAGTCGTCCGGGTACGGCAGCGCCGCGGGGAGTCCGAGCAGCGGCTCGCCCCCGCCCAGCCTGAGCGCCGCCGAGACGACGAAGGCCGTGACGGAGCCCGTCCGGTTCGCGCGGGGATCGAAGAGCGCGGCGACCAGCTGCGGGAAGAGCAGCACGAACACCAGGTCGCTCGTGAAGAACCAGAGCGCCTGCACGCTCTGCACGCGGAGCGCCAGCGCCGCGGCCAGCGCGCCGAAGAGGAGGATCGACACCCGCACGATCCGCCGCATCCGCTCGAACGGCAGCGCCGGCCAGACGAGGCGCCGGACGCAGTTCCAGCTCAGCATCGCGCCGGCCGAGAGGATCGACGAGCTGAAGCTCGACGTCACCGCGCCGATGATGGCGGCCAGGCCCAGCACGCCGACGGCCGGGGGCACCGCGCGCGCGAACAGGATCGGCATGGCGTCGGCGGGCGCGGACTGGAGGCGGGCGAGGACGTCGGCCGGCCACGGATAGGCGAAGGCCCCCATGCCCATCAGGAGCGGCGGTACCGTGAGACCCATCGTGAGGAGCCCGGCGGCGATCGAGTGCCGCGCGGCGTCATCGGGCGTGCGGCAGGAGAGCACGCGCTGGAAGTAGCAGTTCCAGGGGATGCCCCCGAGCACCAGCATCAGCGACGTGTGCCACCACCCGCTCACGGCCGCGCCGCCCCAGAGCGCCGTCTGCGGGGTCCACGGCGGCACCAGCGCGCCGCCCTCGGGCCGGGCGGAGAGGTAGGCGGACCACACGTGCCCCAGGCCGCCGGCGCCGTCGAGCACGAAGGGCAGGGCCAGCGCGAGGCCGAGGGCCACCAGTCCGAGCTGCACGACGTCGGTGTAGGCCACCGACCACATGCCGCCGAGCATCGTGTACGCCGTGGTCACGACCGCCGACAGGAGGATCGTGGTCACGATCGGCTGTTCCAGCAGCACCCCGAGCGTCGCGCCGATGGCCACCAGCAGCTCGGCGCTCCAGAAGAGCTCGGCGGCCAGCGCCGGCAGGAAGAGCACGGCCGCCCAGCGCGCGCCGAACCGCGCGTCCAGCGGATCGATGAGGGTCGTGAAGCCGTGGCGGCGCATCGGGCGGGCGAACCACAGGCCGCCGATGACCAGGCTCAGCCCGAAACACAGGCCGCCTTGCACGCCGAGCTGGATCGACGAGCGATACGTGCCCTCCGTGGTACCGAGCAGGTAGCCCCCGTCCACCCAGGTGGCCGTCATCGTCAGCGCCGCCACCCAGAGCGGCATCGCACGGCCGGCCACGAGGAAGTCGGCGGCCGATCCGTCGCGCGCTCTTCGCGCCGCGCGCCAGCCGACGGCCAGGAACGCGGCGTACAACGCGGCGACGGCGACGGCGGCGGGGCGCATCGACGGCAGTGATTGTATGCTCTCGTCGGCCGGGGCCGGCGGGAGGGGTGATGCAGCGAACGTGGCTCGTGGGAATCGGAGTGGCCGCCGCGATGGTCGCGGCCGCCGCGTGCACGCGGACGCCCGAGCCGCCGCGCGCGGATCAGGCGGCGCCCGCGGAGGACGCCGCCGGCGCGGTGGTTCTCGTGACGATCGACGGCGCGCGCTGGCAGGACGTCTTCACGGGCCTCGATCCGGCGATCCTGAGGAGCGTCAGCGGCGACACGCCGATCGAGAAGACGGAGACCTACGCGCGCTTCTGGGCGGCGACGCCCGAGGAGCGCCGCGCGAAGGTAATGCCGTTCCTGTGGCAGCACCTCGTCGCCAACGACGGGACGATCGCCGGCAACCGGGCGATCGGTTCCCGCGGCCAGGTGGCGAACCGCATGCGGTTCTCGTACCCCGGCTACGCCGAGCTGCTGACGGGCGCGCCGCACGACGACGTGATCACGTCCAACGACAACAATCGCTACGGGTTCCTCACGGTGCTGGAGTGGCTGAAGCGCGACCTGGCGCTGCCGCCCGCCCAGGTCGCGGTCTTCGGGTCCTGGGAGACGTTCAACTACATCGCCGAGAGCCAGGAAGGCGCCATTGCCATCAACGCCGGGTACGAGCGCGTCGAGGGGGCGGATGGAGACGTGCGGCTCCTGAGCGACCTGCAGTTCCTGACGCCGACGGGATTCGAGGGCGCCAGGCACGACGTCTACACGTTCCGCTTCGCGATGGCGCACCTGCAGTCGGCCCGGCCGCGAGTGCTGTACCTCGCGTTCGACGAGACCGACGACTGGGCGCACCAGAAGCGCTACGACCTGGTGCTGGACGCACTCCACCGCACCGATCGGCAGCTCGAGCAGCTCTGGACGTGGCTCCAGAACGATGCCGGGTACCGCGGGCGGACGACCCTGATCGTGACAGTGGATCACGGACGGGGACGCTCGCCGTCGGACTGGATGGACCACGGCGAGGAGGTGGCAGGCGCCGAGGAGACGTGGCTCGGCTGCTTCGGCCCGTCCGTCTCGGACCGGGGCGAACGTCGCGACGGCGACGTGGTGGAACAGCGCCAGGTGGCGGCCACCGTGGCCGCGCTCGCCGGCCGCGACTTCCGGACGGCCGTGCCGTCGGCCGCGCCGCCGATCGAGTGGTGCGCCGGCCGCCGCTGACTTTCGCGATCATCTCCGCCGGACGAAGGGATCGCATCCGGGCGCCGGCTCTTGAAGGGTGATGGCGTGGTAGTGTGAGGCGCAGCATGCGCACCGGCTCTTACGTCAACGGCACCTGGTATCACCCTGACTCGGGCACCCTCACCAAGAACGTCAACCCCGCGGACACCGCCGACGTCATCAGCGAGTTCCCGCTGGCGACCGCCGCCGACGCCGCGCGCGCCATCGACGCGGCCACGGCCGCGTGGCCGGCGTGGAAGAAGACGCCGGGACCCGAGCGCGGGCGCGTGCTGTGGCGGGCGGCCGAGATCGCGCGCCGCCGCACCGACGAGATCGCCCGGACGCTGACGCGCGAGGAAGGCAAGATCTTCAAGGAGGCGCGCGGCGAGGTCGTCAAGGGCATCTCGCTGCTCGAGTACTACGCCGGCGAGGGTTTCCGGATGGGCGGCAAGACGCTGCCGTCGGAAGCCCGCGACACCTTCGCCTACACGATCCGCCAGCCGCTCGGCGTCGTCGGCCTGATCGCGCCGTGGAACTTCCCGTGGGCGATCCCGGTGTGGAAGTCCGCGCCGGCCCTCGTGGCCGGGAACGCCGTGGTCTTCAAGCCCGCCGAGCTCGTGCCGGCCACCGCGGCGCTCCTGGCCGAGATCTACGAGGAGGCCGGGCTGCCGCCGGGCGTCTTCAACATGGTGGTGGGCCGCGGCCGCGACGTCGGCGAGGCGATGGTGGCCTCGCCGGCCCTGCGCGCCATCTCGTTCACGGGGTCCAACGCCGTGGGCGGCGACCTGTACGTGAAGGCGGCCCGCCGCGGCGCCAAGGTGACGTGCGAGATGGGCGGGAAGAACGCCGTCATCGTGATGCCCGACGCGGACCTGGACAAGGCCGCCATCGCCATCCACGGCGGCGCGTTCGGGTCGACCGGCCAGCGCTGCACGGCCACCTCGCGCGTGCTCGTTCACCCCGACGTGAAGGCCGCGCTCGTCGATCGGCTGGTCGCAGGCGCGCAGCGCCTGCGCCTCGGCGCCGGTCTCGACGAGACGACCGACATGGGGCCGGCGGTGGACGAGAAGCAGTGGGCCACCGTGATGCGCTACATCGAGACGGGCAAGCAGGAAGGCGCGAAGCTCCTCACGGGCGGCGCGCGTCCCGCCCACCTCCAGCAGGGTTACTTCGTGGAGCCGACGATCTTCGACGAGGTCCAGCCGGGCATGCAGATCTTCAAGGAGGAGATCTTCGGACCGGTGCTGTCGGTGGCCACCGCCACGAGCCTCGCCGATGCGCTGGCCAAGGCCAACAGCGTGGAATACGGGCTCAGCACGTCCATCTTCACGCAGGACATCGACACGGTCATGAAGTTCGTCGAGGACGTGGAGGTGGGCATGGTGCACGTGAACGAGCCCACGGTGGGCGGCGAGGCCCAGCTCCCCTTCGGCGGCACCAAGGCCACGGGCGTTGGTGAACGGGAGATGGCCGAAGAGGGCCTGAACTTCTTCACCGAGATCAAGACGGTCTTCGTCAACTACGGAGGCAAGGCCGAACGGTCCCTCACGCGATGAGGCGCGGGCGCAGGCGCCGCCGGCTCGTCGCGCTCGCCCTCGTCCTGGCGGCCGGGGCGGCGGGCTGCGCGGGCGGTGGCGCCGGCGCGGACGTCCGCGAGCTCACGTTCCTGGGCTTCCAGACCGGCGGCTTCCGCGAGCAGTACGAGCAGGCGGTGCTCGGGCCGTTCGAGCGCGAGCATCCAGGCGTCAAGGTCACCTTCTACGGCGTGCGGAACTCGGCCACCGAACTGGCCGTGCTGCGCGCCCACAAGGGGCAGGACTCGCCACCGCCCGCCGACGTCACCCTGATCGACCTCTCGGTGGCGAAGATCGCCCGTGACGAGGGCCTCTTCGAGGAGATCCGCCGCGACCGCGTGCCCAACGGCGAGGACGTGGGGCCGGTCGGCACCGAGCTCGGGTGGCACGGGCTGCCCGTGACCTACGACACGCTGACGCTGCTCTACGACCCGCGCGCCGTCGCCCCGGCGCCGACGAGCTGGAACGACCTGTGGAATCCCGCGTACCGCGGCCGGCTGGCCATTCCCGCCGAGGGCGGCGGCGACATCCAGGCCATCGCGCTCACGATCGTCGCCAACCGCCTGGCCGGGCACGAGGACTACCTCGCCGACCCCGGACCCGGCGTCGGGAAGCTCACGGCGCTGGCGCCGGGCGTGCAGACCTGGGAGCCGAAGCCCGATGCCTACACGCTCGTCGTCAACGGCACGGCGGCGATGGCGATCGGCTGGAACGCGCGCAGCCAGCTCCACGTGGGCCAGGCGCCGGGCCGGATCGCGGCCGTGACGCCGAAGGAGGGGACGGTCGCGCAGGTGAACGTGCTCTCGGTGGTCGCCGGCACGCGGCAGCGCGATCTCGCCGAGGCGTTCGTGAACTACGCCCTGTCGCCGGAGGTGCAGGCGCGCTTCTCGTCGGCCATGCCCTACGCGCCCACGAACCGCGCCGTGCAGCTCGACGCGCCCGTGGCGGGCCGGATTCCGCTCTTCGATCCCGCCGAACGGGAGCGGCTCATCCCCGTGGACTGGCTGGCCGTGGGCGAGGCGCGCGAGCGCTTCCTGGAGCCCTGGCGCCGGACGATCATCCCCGCCAGCCGATGAGGGGCGCCGCCTCGCTCGCGCTCGAGGGCGTCGCCAAGTCCTACGGTGCGACCGCGGCGGTGGCCGACGTGTCCGTGGACGTCGCCGCCGGCGCGATGCTCGGACTCCTGGGGCCGTCGGGCTGCGGCAAGACCACCGTGCTGCGGATGATCGCGGGCCTCGTGCCGGTGTCGGCCGGCACGATCCGCGTGGACGGCGTGGACGTGACCGGCCTGCCCCCGCACCGCCGCGACATCGGCCTCGTCTTCCAGCACTACGCGCTCTTCCCGCACCTCACCGTCGCCCAGAACGTGGCCTTCGGCCTGGAGATGCGCAGGGTGCCGGCGGCCGACGCGCGCGCGCGGGTGGCGGAGGCGCTGGAGATGGTGCGGCTGCCGGACCTCGGCGCCCGGCGGCCGCGCGAGCTCTCGGGCGGCCAGCAGCAGCGCGTCGCCCTGGCGCGTGCCCTCGTCATCCGGCCGCGCATCCTGCTCCTGGACGAGCCGCTGTCGAACCTCGACGCGCGCCTCAGGGACGATCTGCGCGGCGAGATCCGCGACATCCAGCGCCGGCTCGCCATCACGACCGTCTTCGTCACCCACGATCAGGCCGAGGCCCTGGCGATGTGCGACACGGTCGGCGTGATGACCGGTGGCCGGCTCGTCCAGCTGGGCGCGCCGCGGGAGGTGTACGAGCGGCCGGTCTCGCGCGAGGTGGCCGAGTTCGTGGGCCGCGTGAACGCGTTCCCGTGCCGGATCGTCGCGCCGGACCGCGTCCGGATCGGTGCCCAGGAGTTCGCGGCTGCCGTGCCGGACGACGCCGCCGGGGCGGCGACGGCCACGCTGCGCCCCCACCGGATCGCGCTGGCGTCGCCCGGGGCCGAGCTGGCGCCACCCGGATGCAACGTCGCCGCGGGGGTCGTCACGGGCGCGGCGTTCGTCGGTGACGTGATCCACTACCGGGTCGACGCTGGCGGCATGGTCCTCGCGGTGGACGCGCCCGCGGGCCGCGGGCGCGAGCCGATGCAGGAGGGCGAGGCCGTCGTCCTGACGTGGCCGGCCGCGGACATGCTCGTGTTCCCGCAGCGCCGCGACCGCGACGCCGCGCGGGGCCACAGACGGCAGGGTCGCGCGTAATGCCCGTGACACACCGTCGCGCGCTCCTGCTGCTGACGCCCATCACGGCCGTCACGCTGGCGGCGTTCGTCTGGCCGCTGGGGCGCCTCGTCCAGATGTCGTTCCTCGAGAGCCGCGTGGACGGCACGCTCACCGGGCATGCGAGCGCCGCGGCCTACGCGGCGTTCGCGTCGGATCCCGCGAGCCTCGACCTGGCCGCCAACTCGCTCTCGCTGAGCCTGGTGGTGACCGCCGCCACGCTCGTCCTCTCGTACCCGCTCGCGCTGTTCCTGCACCGGGCGCCTCGCGGCCGGCAGGCGTTCTTCTACGCGCTGACGATCTCGCCGCTCCTCGTGAGCAGCGTCGTCCGCACCTACGGGTGGATGGCGCTCCTGGGCGATCAGGGGCCCGTGAACGACGCCCTCGTCGGCCTCGGTCTCGCCGGCGGCCCCGTGCGGCTCGTGAACAACACGACGGGCGTGACCATCGGGCTCGTCGAGATCCTGATGCCGTACATGACGCTGGCGCTCCTGGCCGGCTTCGGACGCCTCGATCCCGCTTTCGAGGAGGCCGCGGCGTCGCTCGGCGCCGGCGCGCTGCGGCGCTTCCGCCGCATCGTCCTCCCGCTGACGCTGCCCGGCGTGGCGCTCGGCTGCGGACTCTGCTTCGTGCTCACGATGAGCTCGTTCATCACGCCGAAGCTCCTGGGCGGCGGCCGCGTGTTCGTGCTGGCGACCGAGATCTACGACCTCGCGCTGGCCCGCCTGCAGTGGCCCATGGCCGCGGCGACGGCCGTGATCGTGCTCGCCGGTCTGGGGGCGGCCACGATCGTGTATCAACGGCTGGTGCGGAGGCTCGCCTGATGGTGGGCCGCTCGACCCGGGGGTTCCCCCTGCTGGTGGCGGCGCTCTACCTGTTCCTCCTGGCGCCGATCGTGGTGGTGGTGCCGCTGTCGTTCAGCGGCGACACCTACCTGGCGTTCCCGCCCGAGTCGTGGAGCTTGCGCTGGTACATCGCGATGTTCCAGCACGAAGGCCTCGCGTCGGCGTTCAGGGTGAGCCTGGGCCTGGCGACACTCGTCACGGCCCTGGCGCTCGCGTGCGGCCTGCCCGCGGCGTACGCCCTGGCGCGTGGGAGCTTCGCCGGCCGGGACGTCCTGCTGGCGGTCTTCACGGCGCCGCTCCTCCTGCCCTCGGTGATCCTGGGGCTGGCGCTCCTCCTGACGTTCTCGGGCTGGGGCCTGCTGGGCACCTATCCGGGCGTGGCGCTGGCGCACCTGGTGCTGTGCACGCCCTACGTGGTGCGCATCATGGCCACGGCGCTGACGACGCTGCCGCCGGGTGTCGAGGAAGCCGCCGCCACGCTGGGAGCGACGCCGTTCACGGTGTTTCGCCGCGTCACGGCGCCTCTGGTCGCGCCGGCCGTCGTGGCCAGCGCCGCCCTGAGCTTCCTCATCTCGTTCGACGAGGTGGTGGTGTCGCTCTTCGTCACCGGCCCACGGCTGACCACGCTGCCCGTCGCGATCTTCACCTACGTGGACACCCGCACCGATCCGCTCGTGGCCGCCGTGTCCGTGGTGCTCGTCGCCGCCACCCTCGGCGGGGTGGTGCTCATCGAGCGGACGGTCGGGATGCGGCAGGCCGTCGGGGGATAGGGGACGACGACCTGCCGGGAAGGGACCAGGGACGGTGGCGTCCCGCGATCTACGGCCGGGGGCGTTCGCCGCCCGGAGACGAGGTGCCGCCGTCGTCGGCGGTATCGCCTGACGGCGGCGGCGGGACACTGGCAGGCTGCGACGGCAGCACCGGCTCCAGGATCAAGGTCGTCCTGCCGAGAATGAGCGGGCTGTTGGCCGCGTTCCACATGCCCTGGATGAAGATGTTCAGCCCATCCTGCGGCGTCAGCGTGTAGGGCGTGGGCAGCGTGTAGAGGCGGCAGGCCGAATCCGTCCGGTCCGTGTCGTCTTTGAATTGCAGGGTGCGCGCACCCGCGCTGTTGGTGTGGGTGAAGGTGTTGATCTCGATGTAGGAGAACACGGCGTTGGTACTGGCCGTGTAGCACTGCTCCACGCCCGTGAGACGCAGCCGGGTGCCGGCCTGCGACAGCGGCAGCGTCGGGTGCAGGGAGAAGTAGTTGCTGCCGGTAGTGGTCTTCTTGAGGTAGGCGACGTTCGAGTAGATCTCGAACGTCACGGGGTCGGTGGAGGTAAACGGCCTCCAGTTGCCGAACCCTTCGGTGAGTCGGAGTGCCGGAGCCAGTGGCCGCGGGGAGCCGGTGACGGTGGCGGGATTGAAGACGAAACTGCCATTTCGTCCGAGGCTGTCGCGCCAGGTGCCGCTGACGGACGGGACGCTGATCGTGGCCTCCACCTGCAGGCCCGACGGCGCTCCGGGAACGACGACGTTCAGGCCGAACCCGACCGTGCCGCCCGGGTTCAGGAACGCCATGCCGGTGACGGCGGCCCGGCCGCTGCCGCACAAATCGTCGGTGCCCTGGATCACGTAGGCATCGCCTACCTGTGTGACGAGCACCGTGATCACGTTGCAGTAAGGCTGCATCTGCCAGCGGAACGTGCCCAGCGGTTGTGCCACGGCCAGCCCGGTCGGGAGGGCCACGAGGGAGAGTAGCAGCGCGAATCGGGCAATGCGTCGTCGGGTCACGGTCGGTCTCCTGAATTCCCCGCGACGTGACCGGCGGCCCTGTTTCAACGGCATCGACCATCGCGCCCGCTGAGGGGGCCAGCAACGCAGGTCTGCGTGGGGAGTAACTGCTGCACTATTTCACGACGCGCGTCCCGGCGCTACGTCGTCGCCAGGAGCGACGACGTAGCGTGGCCGCAACGTCACGAGCACCCTGGCTCCTAGAACCGTCCCCCGTCCACATCCCGGAGGAACGCGATGACGCCCTGCATGTAGGTCTGCTGGTCGTCGTACATCGCCATGTGGCTGCCGTTCGGGCAGAAGAGATACCGGCCCTTGGCCACCTTGCCGGCCATCATCTCCATGTGCGCCGGGTCCATGGTGTCGTGGCGGGCGCCGATGACGAGGGTGGGCACCGTGATCTGGCCCAGGTCCGCCGTCCGGTCCCAGTGTTCGAGCCTGCCGCTGGCTCCCATCTCGCTCGGGCCCTGCATGAGGACGTAGATCGTCCGGTTCACCCGCGAGAAGGATCGGTTGACCGGCTCGGGCCACTCCGCAGCCGGCATGCGCAGGATGTGCTGCTCGTAGAAGTTGGGGACCAGGAGCTCCATGTAGTGCGGCTCCTCGGTCTTGCCCGCCGCCTCGAGCGTCTGGATCTCGGCCAGCGCCTCCGGCGGCATCGCCGGCATCAGCGTCTCGTGCGCGTACTCGTTGTAGGCGGGGATGCTCGACATCATGTTCGAGATGACGAGGCCCTTCAGATGCTCCTGGTATTTCAACGCGTACTCCATCGCGAGGATGCCGCCCCACGAGTGTCCCAGGAGGTAGAAGTTGTCCGCGTCGAGGCCGAGGGCCTGGCGGACCTGCTCGACTTCCTCGACGAAGCGCGGCAGGTCCCAGAGCGTGAGATCGTCCGGCTGGTCGCTGAAGGCCGACCCGAGCTGGTCGTAGTAGAAGTACTCGACCCCCGCGGCGGGGAAGTAGCTGTCGAACGCCTCGAAGTACTCGTGCGTCGCCGCCGGACCGCCGTGCAGGAGCAGCACCTTGATGCGGGGGTTGTTGCCCACGCGCTTGGTCCAGACGTGGAACTCTCCCTTGGGCGTCGTGATGGCGATCTGGCGGGCGCCCCCGCTCAGGACGTCGGGCAGGCCGGAGTAGTCCAGGTACGCATTCGCCGCGGGGGCCGCCGGCTGGGGCGCCGGTGGGCTGGTCGAACAGGCTGCCAGGGCCGCCAGGGAAATCGCCGTCGCCACCAGTCGCCGCATGCGCACCTCCAGGGGGCCGCGGCGCGAGGGGCCGGCCGCGGGGCGGCCGAACTGTAGCGCATTTCCAGCGCGGGCGGCGCCGCGGCGGTGCACCGTGCGCCCCAGCCCCACCCGAGCCCCGAGCCCCGAGATCGTGTCACTCCCCCCTGAGCGCTTCGGTCGGCGAGACCCTGCTGGCGCGCAGGGCCGGGGCCGCGCAGGCCAGCGCGGCCACGGCGGCGAGCACGCTCGCGACGGCCGCGAACGTCAGCGGATCGGTGGGTGCGACGCCGAAGAGCAGGCTCGCCATCACGCGGCTCACGGCGGCCGACACCGCCAGGCCGGCCGCGATGCCGCCAAGGGCGGGCCACAGGCCCTGCCAGAGCATGTGCGTCACCACCTCGCGGCGTCCGGCGCCGAGCGCCATGCGCACGCCGATCTCCCGCGTGCGCTGGGCGACGGCGTACGCGACGACGCCGTAGAGGCCGACGGCCGCCAGCGCCACGGCCAGGACGGCGAAGAGCGCCAGCAGCCACAGGTAGAAGCGGGGACGCGCCAGCGCCGACTCCTCGAGCGCGCGGAGCGATCCCGGGAAGACGAGCGGAAGCCGCGTGTCCACGCCGCGCACCACCGCCCGCGCCGAGGCGAGGACGTCCGCCGTCGGGCGCGTGCTCTTCACGACGAACATCATCGCGCGCGTGCCCGTCTGCGCGTGCGGCACGTACAGCTCGGGTTCGGCCGGGGCCTGCCACTGCTGCGAGTGGACGTCGGCCACGAGGCCCACGATCTCCACCTGGTCGGGCATGCCGATCCGGATCGTCTTGCCGATGGGATCCTCGCCGAGAAAGTAGGTGCGCGCCAGGGTCTCGCTCACCACGGCCACCTTCGGCGCGCGGTCCGTGTCGCCCGGCTGGAAGCCGCGTCCCCGCGTCACGCGGATGGCCAGCGTGTCGAAGTAGTCGGGATCCACCACGCGGTAGAGGGCGTTCGGCACGAGCCCGGGCTCGGGCACCGGGCGGTCCGTGCGGGTGAAGTTGAGGACGTTCTCCCCCGGGCCGAGCGGCAGGCCGGCGATGCGGGCCACGCGCTCCACGCCCGGCAGGGCCGCCAGGGACTCGTCCAGGCGGTCGAAGGTGGCGACCACGCGGTCGTCGGGATAGCGCGCCGCCGGGAGCGCCACGAGGAAGGTCGTGATGCCGTCCGAGCGCCAGCCCGGATCGATGCGCTGCTGCGCGGCGAGACTCCGCAGCATGAGTCCCGCGCCCACCAGCAGCACGAGCGAGAGTCCGACCTCCGCCGCGAGCAGGCCCTTCCTGCCCGCGCCGCCGCCCCCCGCCACCGTGCCGCGCTGGCCCAGCGCCCGGGCCAGGGGCACCCGCGACAGACGCAGCGACGGACCGAGCCCGAAGAGCAGCGTCGTGAGCGCGACCAGCCCGAACGCGAAGAGGAACGCCGGCCCATCCAGCGCGATGGCCTCCACGCGCGGGACTTCGACCGGCGCCAGCCAGCGCAGCCCGTCGACGCCCCACGCGGCGAGGGCCAGGCCCGCGGCTCCGCCCAGCGCGGCCAGGAGCAGGTTCTCCGTGAGGAGGTAGGCGATCAGACCTCGTCCGCCGGCGCCCAGCGCGGTGCGCACGGCCAGTTCGCTCTGCCGCGCGGCGCCGCGCACCAGCACCAGGTTGGCGACGTTCGCGCAGGCGATGAGGAGCACGAGGCCCACGGCGCCGAGCAGGACGAAGAGCGCGAGGCGGACGTCGCCGACGAGGCGATCGGTCAGCGACGTGACGTCCACGCCGACATTGGCGTTCGCGTCCGGGTAGGCGGTCTCCAGCGCGGCCGCAATCGACGTCAGTTCCGCGCCCGCGTCGGCCAGCGTCGCGCCATCGGCGAGCCGCGCGATTCCGTTGGTGTAGTCGCAGGCCCGTCCGCAGTTCTCGTCGTCGTTGGCCAAGGGCATCCACAGGCGTGCGCCGGCCGGGAAGTCGAAGCCCGGGGGGGCGACGCCCACGATCGGCCGCGGCCGGCCGCTGATCTCGACGACCTGGGAGAGGACGTCGGCGCGTCCGCCGAGGCGCTCCTGCCAGAAGGCATGGCTCACGACGATCGCCAGCGGGCCGTTGGCGCGATCCTCCTCGTCGGTGAACGCGCGGCCCATCACCGGGGACGCGCGGAAGGTGCGGAAGAAGTCGGTGGACACGACGGCGGCGTCCACGACGTCGGCATCGCCCAGGTTCGTGACGATGAACCGCGAGCGCGCCCAGATCGCCATCGACGCGATCGACCGGGCCTGGGCCTTCCAGTCCAGGTAGTTCAGATGGGACACGGAGCCGTCCACCGCGGGCTGCCCGCTGCCTTTGGTGACCTGTCCGATCGTGACGAGTCGATCCGCGTCCGCGTACGGCAGCGGCCTGAGCAGCACGCCGTAGACCACGGAGAAGAGCGCCGTCGTGGCGCCGATGCCGAGCGCCAGCGTGAGGACGGCGACGAGGCTGAAACCCGGGTGGCGGGCCAAGGTCCTCGACGCGATGCGCAGGTCCTGGAAGAGGCGGTCCATGGACCGAGGCTAGGCAAGCCACGTACCGCTGACAAGCCCTCCCGGACCGCGGGAGGGGTGTCCGGATCGCGGGCGGGCGTGCGGAGCCGGGACGCGCGTGGCCGCGTTCGGACACCCGGAGGGGCCGGGCACGGTGGGCGCGCTGCCTCAGCCCGCGTCGCCGGCCAGTACGCGGACCGGGTCGACCCGTCCGGCGCGGCGCGCCGGGACGTAGCAGGCCAGCGCGGCGACGAACACCAGCACCAGCGGCAGCGCGACGAAGGTCAGGGGGTCCGATGCCGACACGCCGTAGATCACGCCTCGCATGAAGCGCGTGAGGCCCAGCGCCGCGGGCACGCCCACGAGCACGCCGATCCCCGCCAGGACCAGGCCCTGCGCGACGGTGGCCGCCGCAAGGGAGGCCGGCGTGGCGCCCAGCGCCAGGCGGATGCCGAACTCGCGCTGCCGCTGCCGGACGCGGACGGCGACGAGCCCGTAGAGGCCGATCACGCAGAGCGCCAGGCCCGCCGTCGCGAACACACCGAGCAGCCAGGCGATGAGCCGCGGCCGGCCGAGCGTTCCGGACAGCATCGCCGGCAGGGGCTGCAGGTCCGCGACCGGCACCGTCGCATCCACCGCGTAGGCGGCCTGCCGGACGGGGCCGGCCAGGGCCGCGGGATCGCCGTCCACGCGCAGCACGATCTGCATCGGGAACATGAAGGTCTGCTCGAGCGGCCGGAAGATCTCGGACGCCGGTGGCGTGTCGAGCGCTTCATGCCGCACGTCGCCGACGACCCCGACCACGTCGGCGACGGTCTCGCCCGAGCGCCCGCCGCCCTGCTGCGCCACGCGTTGACCGACGGCGGCCGCGGGACTGCCGAACAGGGTCCGGGCGAGGCGCTCGTTCAGGATCGCGACCGGCGCGGCCGTCGTCGTGTCGGCCGTCGTGAAGAGGCGGCCCGCGAGGAGCGGGATCCGCATCGCCTGGAAGTAGTCGCCCCACACGAAACGCCAGCCGACCGCGGGCGGCGACGTGCCCGGAGGCACCGGTCGATCGGCGCGCCGGACCGGAATGGTCCACGCGTAGCCGCCCAGCGGCAGGTGCGCGGCGGCGCCGACCGCCCTGACGCCGGGGAGGGCCGCCAGCCGCTCGCCGATGCGGGCGTAGTACGGCAGCCCGGTCGAGAGCGCGCGATACGTCGCCGTGGTCTGCAGGCGGAACGCCAGGACGCCGGACGGCTCGAATCCCGGATCGACCTGCTGCAGGCGCCACATCGATCGCAGCATGAGACCGGCGCCGCCCCCGAGCACCGCGGCCAGCGCCACCTGCGCCGCCACGAGCACGCCGAGCGCGCGCTGGCGGCCCGTGGCCGCCGTGCCCTGCCGCTGCGCAAGCAGTGGCTGCACGCCCGACCGCGCGGCGAGGAGCGCGGGCACGAGCGCCGCGACGGCCGTCAGCACCGTGGTCGCGCCGAGGACGGCGGCGAAAACCGTGCCGTCGAGGGCGATTTCCGCCTGTCGCGGCACGTCCGGCGGGATGCGGCGGACGAGCGCCGGCAACAGCAGCCGCGCCAGCCCGAGGCCGACGAGCGCGCCGGCGACCGCGAGCAGCCCCTGTTCGAGGAGCAGTTGCGCGACGACGCGCCCGCGCGATGCCCCCACGGCCGTGCGCACCGCCACCTCGTGGCTGCGCTCGATCGACCGGCCCAGGGTCAGCGTGGCGAGGTTCGTGGCCGCGAGCAGCAGCACGACGCCGACCGCCGCCAGCAGCACCAGGAGCGCCGTGCGGACGGGGCCGCTCGTGACGTCGCCCAGGGCCTCGGCGCGCAGCGTCCGGCCCCAGTCGGCGTCGTAGCCGAACGCACGCTGCATGTCCTGCCGGAGCGCCGCCAGCTCGCGCGACGCCGAGGCGGCGGTCGCGCCCGGCCGCAGCCTGCCGACCGCCATCGCGAACGACGTGCGGTCCTCGGGCGTGCCCGGCTGCGACCAGAGGGGGACCCACAGGTCCGTCCTGAGCCCGAGCATCTCGAAGCCCGGCGGCATCACGCCCACGACGGCGTGCTCCACCCCATCGATCCGGACCTGGCGTCCGACGACGCCCGGGTCGGCGCCGAAGCGCCGCCGCCAGAGGCCGTCGGACAGCACGGCCACGCGGTCGCGCCCGGCGGCGCCGTCGCCCTCTGCGAGCGTGCGGCCCAGCGCCGGGGCGGCGCCGAGCAGCCCGAAGAGCGAATCCGTCACCCGCGCGCCCGTCACCCGGAGCGGCTCGCCGTCGTCATCGGTCAGGGCCATCAGCCAGCCCGGCGCGATGCCCGCCACGTGCTCGAGCGACGTGACATGCGTCCGCCAGAACGTCAGGTCCTGGTTGGCGACGAAAGCTCGTGGCCACACCGCCACCAGTCGATCGGGCTGCGTGAAGGGCAGTGGCCGCAGCAGGACGCCACGCACCACCGCGAACACGGCGGCGTTCGCCCCGGCGCCGAGGGCGACGAGCGCGACGGCGGTCACGGCGAAGGCCGGGCGGCGGACGAGCGCACGGACGGCCTGACGAAGGTCGATGGCTGGCATGACGGGATTGGACGGACCAACGGCGCGACGGTTGGCCCTCTACACATGGGCCGGCGTGCCCGCCAGGGTCGTGCTCCAGCCAGACCTTTCATTGGCGTCAGGCAGCCGCCCTGTCATGCCTTGTGCGGGGGGGACACGGGTGCTATTCTCCGCGCGCTCGACTCCCTACGACCGCGATGGAGGCCGACTTCGAACGCCGCGTGCAGGACGCCATCGCGAGCGTCTGCAACCTGGATCGCGCGAAGGTTGCGCCCGACGCGAAGCTCACCGACCTCGGGGTGGACTCGCTCGCCGCCGCCGAAGTGCTCGTGGAGCTCGAGATCACGTTCGGACGCGATCTGCCGGTGGACGCGCTCCGCAAGCTCGACGGCGCCGAGACCGTCCGCGACATCGCCCGGCAGCTCGAGGCCGCGTTCGGTCCCGGAGCCGCGCAGGCCTGACCGTGCTCGACGCGCCGACGCTGCGTGCTTCAGGAACCTCACCGGCGGCGATCGCCCATCACTACGACCTGCCCCACGAGTTCTTCGCGCTCTGGCTCGGCGACGAGCGCGTCTATTCGTGCGCCCTCTGGGACGAGGCCGATCGCCCCGACGATCTCGCCCGCGCGCAGCGCCGCAAGCTCGACTTCTTCGCCGGTGGCGTCCAGGTGGCGGGCGGGCGTCTCCTCGACATCGGCTGCGGCTGGGGCGCGCTCGTCCAGAGGGCCGTCGACGGGCACGGCGCGGCCGGCGGCGTCGGCCTGACGCTCAGCCCGTCACAGACCGGATACGCGCGGGGCCGCCGCGTGCCCGGTGTGGACATCCGGCTGGAGAGCTGGGTGGACCACGCGCCCGAGCGGCCGTACGACGCCATCACCTGCATCGAGGCCACGGAGCACCTGGCGTCGGACCGCCTCGATCCCGACGAGAAGGTGGCCGTCTACCGCGCCTTCTTCGAGCGCTGTGCCGGATGGCTCCGTGAGGGCGGGCGTCTGGGGCTGCAGCTCATCTGCCTCGACAACGTGGGCCACGCGGGCAGCCGCCCGGGCCGCGGCGCCTCGTCTGAGCTGATTCGCCTCGACATCTTTCCGGAGTCCATGCCCGCCTCGCTCTCGGAGCTCGTGCTGGGCTGGGACACCCACTTCGAGGTCGAGACGTTCCTCGACCACCACGAGCACTACTGGCGGACGTTCCGCGCCTGGGGCCTGCGCTACCGGGCCGCTCGCGAACGGGCCCGCGCTCTCGTGGGCGAGGACACGGCCCGTACGTTCGCGCGGTACTTCGCGACCGGCGACACGTACTTCCGGCTGCGCGAGCAGACGCTCTATCGCGTCATCCTGAAGAAGCGGCCCGCGCCGAAGCAGTGGGTTCACCAGCTCCGGCCCTCGGAGGTCGACGGGCACGCGGCGGCACCGGCATCGCCGGCCGGCGCGTCGCCCGGGGCGATCCGCGCGCACTACGACGTGTCGAACGCGTTCTACCGCCTGTGGCTGGGCCCGACGATGCTCTACACGACGGGCCTCTGGCGGACGGCGGACGACGCCCCCGACGATCTCGACGCCGCCATCGATCGCAAGGTCGACTTCTTCGCCGCGCACCTGGTCCCACGCCCGGGCGCGCGCGTGCTCGACGTGGGCTGCGGCTGGGGCTACGCGCTGCGCCGCCTCACGGCCCGCCACGGCGCGGGCCCGAGCGTCGGCCTCACGCTGAGCCAGGCGCAGGCCGACCACGTCGCGGCGACGCCCATCCACGGCGCGGAGGTCCGCGTGCAGGACTGGGTCGATCACCACGCGCCCGCCGCCTACGACGCCGTCGTCTCGTTCGGCGCCTTCGAGCACTTCGCGCGCGACGGCTCGACGGGCCTGGATCGGGTCGCCGCGTACCGCCGCTTCTTCGCACGGTGCTTCGAGTGGCTCGCGCCCGGCGGCCGGCTCGGCCTGGAGACGATCACGCACGACGGCGCCCCGGATACCGACGCGCCGCTCGGCCGGGGACCGCTCGGCGATTCGGTGCTGGCGCTCTACCCGGAGTCGATCTGTCCGCACCTGCCCGAGATCGTGCTGGGCTTCGAACCGTACTTCGAGGTGGACGTCTTCGAGTCCGACGCGGATGGCTTTTCGCGGACGCTGCGGCTGTGGCTGCTCGCGCTGCGGGCGCGCGCCGACGAGGCCGCCTCGATCGTCGGCGCCGAGGTGGTGCGCCAGTACCGCCGCTATCTCGTGTCGTCCGAGGTGCAGTTCCGCACCCGGACGCTGACCAACACCCGGCTCGTGCTGCACCGCCGTCCGCGCGTGCGCTGGTAGCCGGATCGTTCACGTTCGACGAACAGGAGGAGGACGCGCCATGGCACGAGACGACAGCGAGCAGGGGCGGGACCAGGCCGGCGCCGACGGCGAGGCCGGGCTGTCACGGCGGCAGGTCCTGGCGGCGGGGCTCACGGCGGCGGGCGCCGGATTGACGACGACGGCCGAGGCCTCGGGTATCGCGTCGCCGAACGGGATGGTCGGCGTGGCGGGCAAGGGCGCCACGGCGGTGGAGTTCCGGGCGCGGTTCGCCCAGACGGGCAACGTCGGCCAGGACTTCGTGGGCTACGGCTACCTGACGGCCGCGGCCGGCGCCGGCGACGACCTGCTGTTCGTGCCTGGCGCGTCCCACAGCGACGCCACGGCGCTGTTCACGGCGTACGCGGTCGGCCAGCTGGTCCGCCGCACCGTCGATCAGGCCGTGCACGAGCTCGACATCGAGGGCACGCTGACCATCTACCAGCGGCCCGGGCCAGGGGCGTCGTTCACGGACCCGGACTCGTTCCGCCAGGGCACGCCGGTGGCCGTGTTCGACATCGGCCTGCACGACATCGTGACCGTGTTCGCGCCCGGTCGAGGGCTGCCGACGCTGAACGGCGACATGGCGCAGACCGCGAGCGCCGCCGTCGCCGGGGCCAGCCGGTTCGGGAGAGTGGGCGCGGAGGCGCGGCTGTTCGCCACCGGACTTGGGACGCTCGTCGATCCGACGACGCTCAATTCCGTCCTCGAGATGGCCGGCCACTGGACCACGAAGTGAGCGGCCGCTCCCAGGGCGGCGCGTGACCGCAGGGGCACCGCGCCGCGGCCGTCGTCGTGGGCGCCGGCGTCCGCACGCCGGCTGGCGCCACGATCGACGCGCTCTGGGACGCCGTGTGCGCAGGCCGGTCGTCCGCGATCCCCCACGCGGACGACCGCCTGCCGCACGACGCGCGGCTGCTCGTGTGTCCGATCCAGGACTTCGACCCGGCGGACTTCCTGACGCCCGTCGAGTGCCGCCGCTTCGATCGCGTCCACCAGCTCGCGGTTGCCGCCGCCGAGGACGCGCTGCGGAGCGCCGGCCCGGATCGTCCGCCGCCCGAACGCTGCGCCGTCGTGTGCGGCTCGGGAATCGGCGCTGCGGCCACCGTGGACGCCCAGCACCTGCGCCTCCAGGCCTCGGGGGTGAGGGGCCTCTCGCCGCTCGTCGTCCCGATGACGATGGGCAACGCCGCGGCGGCCCTGCTCTCCCTCCGCTTCGGATTCACGGGACCGTGCCTGACGGTGTCGACCGCCTGCGCGTCCGGCGCCACGGCGATTGCCGAGGGCCTGGAGCTGCTGCGGCGCGGGGCGGCCGATCTCGTGCTGGCGGGCGGCGCCGAGGCGCCGCTCACGCTGAGCACGCTCGCGGGCTTCCTGCGGCTCGACGTGATGAGCCGGCGCGTGGACGCGCCCGCGCTCGCCTCACGTCCCTTCGACGTCGACCGCGACGGCTTCGTGATGGGCGAGGGCGCGGCGTTCGTCGTCCTCCAGCGTGCGGAGGCGACGCCCGGCGGCGGTGCGCCCGCGCGCCGAAGCCTGGGCCGCGTGCTGGGCCAGGCCTCGAACGCCGATGCGCATCATCTCGTCGCGCCCTCGCCCGGAGGCGAGGGCGCGCTGGCGTGCATGCGGGCGGCGCTCACCGATGCGGGCCTCGGGCCTTCGGACGTGGCGCACGTGAACGCGCACGGCACCGGCACCGGCGCGGGTGATCTGGCGGAGGCGCTCGCGCTTTCACGGCTTTTCGACGGCGCCCCGCCGGCGGTCACGGCGGTGAAGGGCGCGACCGGGCACCTCGTCGCGGCGTCCGGGGTCGTCGAGGCGATCGTGACGCTGCGCGCGATCGCCGAGGGCGTCGTGCCGCCGGTCGCCGGTCTGCGGCGGCTGGACCCCGCGTGCCCCGTCGATGCCGTGATCGGCCAGCCGCGTTCCCTCGGCGCCGGTGCAGCGCTTTCGGCGTCGTTCGGCTTCGGCGGCCTCAACACGGTGCTCGTCCTGGGGGCGGCGTGAGGCCCGCCCCGGCCGCGCGTTCAGGGCGCGGGCGTCGCGGGCGGGGAGGGAGCACGCCAGCGCGTCGAGAGTGGCAGGTCGTTCTCCACGAGCGAGAAGCGCACGGGCGCTCGGGCGTCGCCGCAATACGGCCGATCGTCCCCGAGCACCTCGAGCCGCACGCCCAGCAGGCGGAGCAGCGATCGGGCGCGGGGCGACATCATGCCGCACGCCAGATCAAAGCCGCGTGCGCGGACCTCCAGGTACAGGCGCGCCAGCAGTGCGACGAACGCCGGATGCCGCGTGTCCTGGTAGGCGCGCGCGACGGCCATGCGGCCCACGTCGGCCACGCGGCCCGCCGGCTCGATGGTGCGCCCACAGGCCGCCTCGGTCGGCAGCGGGCCCGGCGGCAGCACGATCCGGCCCGTGGCGACGATGTCGCCGCCGTCCCAGCCCACGATATGCACGGCCCGATCGTCGTAGGCGTCGTGCTCTCGGCCGTCGGGGAAGTCCGACGCGGGCTGCCATCCGCTGTCGACGACGGCCTGGGCGCGGAGGCGGTACGCCGCGTCCCGCGCGACCTCGTCGCCGGCCACGGCGAAGCGGAGCCCGGCACGCGCGACCAGGCCGGCCGCCACCCCGTCCAGGCCGACCGGCCCCGCGTCCACGCGCGTATTGTAGGGCACCGATGACGCGGCGCCTGAGCGACCTGGAACTCCTGCGCGAGCTCGAGCCCACCGTGGCCGCCGGCCTGTCACGGCACCTCGCGGCGGCGCGCGAGTGGCTGCCGCACGAGGTCGTCCCCTGGAGCCGCGGCCGGAACTTCTCGGGCGAGGACGGCATGGCCTGGGCGGCGGAACAGTCCACGCTGTCGCCGGCCGTGCGTGCGGCCTTCGAGCTCAACCTGCTCACCGAGGACAACCTGCCGAGCTACCACCATGCCCTGGCGGCACGGCTGGGGCTGGACGGCGCGTGGGGCGCGTGGGTGCACCGCTGGACGGCCGAGGAGGCCCGCCATGCCACCGCCATCCGCGACTATCTCGTCGTGTCACGCGCGGTGGATCCGGTGGCGCTGGAACGCGACCGCATGGCGACGCTCCAGACCGGGTGGTCCGACGCCACCACCAACGTGCTCCGGTCGCTCGTCTACGTGAGCCTGCAGGAACTGGCGACCCGCATCTCGCACGCCAACACCGGTCGGCTCGCCGGCGATCCCGCGGCTGACGCGCTGCTCGCTCCCATCGCCGCCGACGAGAACCTGCACATGGTCTTCTACCGCGACCTCGTGGCGGCCGCGCTCGACCTGGCCCAGGACCAGACGCTCGAAGCCCTCGCCGACGAGGTGGATGCGTTCACGATGCCAGGCGCGAGCGTCCCGGGATTCCGGCGCCGGAGCGTCCTGGTGGCGGCCGCCGGCATCTACGACGTGCGCCAGCACAAGGACGACGTGATCGTGCCGCTGCTCAGGCACTGGCGGGCCCTGTCGCTCGCCGCGGAGTCCGACGCGGGCCGTCGCGCGCAGGACCGACTGGCCGCGCGGCTCAAGGCCCTGGAAGACACCGCGCGGCGCTACGAGGCGCGGCGGGTGGCTGGTCGCGGGCCCTTCACCGGCCGACCGCGGTGACGATGTGGGCGGGGCAGTCGAACTCGACGGCACCGTCCGGTCGGATCCAGGGCGCCAGCGCCGGACCGGCGGCCTCGCGCAGCCGGGCGAACTGCCCTTCGTCGAGCAGGCCCCCGAGCGTCCAGACGCAGGCCCGCTCGGTGGCGATCATGGCGTCGAGGGACGCGAAGCGCACGACGCCGGGCTCGGTCACCGCCTCGACGTCGGCGGCGCCGGCCTCGACGAACAGCCCGCGCAGCGCGTAGCGATCGCCCAGCGCGAACGGCGGCCGGAGTGCGTCGCCGTAGCGGCTGCCGAAGAGCGTCGTGAGCAGTGCGGAGAGGGCGTGGTAGGCGGGTGAACGCTCGATCGCATCGAAGGCGTGCACGGCCAGCCGCCCGCCGGGCGCCATGACCCGCAGCATTTCCCTGATGGCCTGCACCTTCGGATCGAAGAACATCAGTGCCGACTGGCTGACCACCCTGTCGAACGCGCCGTCCGGAAACGGCAGCGCCTCGGCGCGTCCCTCGTGCCACGCGACGACACACGGCTGACGCCGCGCCACGGCCAGCATGTCCGGGCTCGCGTCGAGCCCCGTCACGGCGCCGTCCGGGCCCACGAGTGCGGCGGCGGCGCACGCGAGCACGCCCGTGCCGCACCCCACGTCGAGCACGCGGTCGCCGGCACCGGCGCGCGCGGCCGCGAGCACCCGGGGCGGCCAGTGGGCGAAGAGCGCGGGCACGAAGCGCGCGTGGTAGATCTCGGCCGGGTTCGACGACGTCACGACCTCGTCCATGGCAGCCCTCCGCCGCGCGACCGCGCGCGGACTCGGGCGGTAGTATGGCGAGGACGACGACGATGCCCCATGACCCAACGTCCGCGGTGGACGCCCGGACGTCCGGATTCGACGTCGTGTCCGACGTCCTGCGATCGATCCGCCTCACGGGATCGATGCTGTTCCAGGTGGACGCGACGCCGCCGTGGAACTCGTGGGCGCCGGACACCGAGGCGTTCCGCCGCCTCGTGCTGCCCGATTCGCCCCACCTCGTCTCGTACCACCTCGTGATCGACGGCGGGTGCTGGGCCGGCCTGCGCGACGCGGCGCCGGTGCGTCTCGAGGCCGGCGACGTGCTGGTCGTGCCGCGCGGCGACCCGTACCGGATCTGCGATCCGCCGGATGCTCCACCCAGCTACGGGCACCGCGACGCCCTCGCGTTCTTCGAGCTGATGGCGTCGGGCAAGCTGCCGCCGCTCGTGACGCAGGGCGGCGAGGGCCCGCGTGCGGCGCGCTTCCTGTGCGGCTTCCTCGGCAGCGATCGGCCCGCCGAGAGTCCCGTGCTGGCGGCGCTGCCGAGGATGGTCACCGTCCGGACAGGCGCCGGACCGGCCAGCCCCTTCCGCCATCTGGTGGACTTCGCGCTGGCGGAACTGGCCGAGGCCCGTCCAGGCGGACGGAGCGTCGCATTGCGGCTGGCGGAGCTGATGTTCGTCGAGATCGTGCGGGCGCACTTCGCCGCCGCCGCGCCGGACGGTCCGGGGTGGCTGGCGGGCCTGCGCGATCCGGTGGCAGCCCAGGCCCTGGCGCGCTTCCACGAAGCGCCGGCCGCCCGCTGGACGCTCGCCGCCCTCGCCAGACGCTGCGGCGTGTCGCGCACGGTGCTGACCGAACGGTTCGCGGCTCACGTCGGCGTGCCGCCCATGGAGTACCTGACGCGCTGGCGGATGCAGTTGGCCAGCCGCCACCTCGCGCGTCCAGGCGCGACGGTGGCCGGGGCCGCGCGCGCTGCCGGCTACGACTCGGAGGCGGCGTTCAGCCGGCAGTTCAAACGCCGGGTCGGGGTGCCGCCGTCCGCGAAGACCGGTGTCAGGCGCCGCCGACCGCCCGCGTGACCACCGGCGCGACGGCGCGCGCCACGTCCATCACGTCGGCCTCGGCCAGCGTGGAGACGACGAACGCTGCCTGGCGCCCGCTCGTGAACGACGCCATCCGGTAGTCGCTGCTGGCCGCCCCCGGCACGGCCACGCCGTCGGCCGCGCCGCCCCAGGCCACGAGGGCCGGCCGTGGATCGTCCGTGACCAGCAGGGACACGAGCTCGCCCTTGTAGCGGAGCACGACGTGCACGAAGCGGCGGCCGTCGAACACGCACGAGTGCCGATCGACGACCTCGAGCGGCTCGCCGCTGCCCGCGGTGGCCGGGAGCTCCACCGCCGCCATCTGCTGGTGCGCGCCGCCGAAGCGCTCGGCCGCGTCGGCCAACGGGATCGGGGCCTCCTCGAGGCGATGGAAGAGCGCGCAATAGCGGTGGTCGCCGGCGGCGGCGAGGACGAGCGCCATCCACGATCGCGACGTCCACTGGCCGAGACCGAGCGCGACGCCGACGGCCAGCACGGCCGCCGCGGCCAGGGCCAGCCAGGCGCGGCGGGCGCCAGGCGAGGGGGCCCGCTCCGCTTCACCGCGCAGGCGCGCGGTCACGTCGCTCACGAAGGCCTCCCGCGCGGCGAGGGCGGGCGCGCCCGTCACCGCGGCCCGCACGCGGGCCTTCAGCCGGCGCACGTCCTGGACCTCGGCGCGGCACGCCGGGCACCGCTCGAGGTGCGCCTCGATGGCCCGGGTCGTCTCGACGAGGACCTCTTCGTCGACGAAGGCGTCCAGCAGCTCGCGAACGTCGCGGCACTCCATTACGAGACGGCTCCTCTCGACACTCCGTCTGCCTCGCCCCCAGCGCGGCGGGCGGCCAGCGTCCGCCGCAGCAGGCCGCGGCCGCGGTGCAGCCGCGACATCACGGTGCCCAGCGGGATGCCGAGCGCCTGCGCGATGTCCTTGTACGACAGCTCCTCGACGTCGCAGAGCAGGATCACGTCCCGGTAGACCTCCGGCAGGTCTCCGAGCGCCGCGAGCAGCTCGTCGTCGGTGAGGTGCTGGGGGACGGCCGGCACGAACGGCAGCGCCCCCGCCAGGCGATCGCCCGGGTCTTCCACGAGCGGTTCACGGCGTCGCGCGCGGTGGCGATTGAGCCGGACGTGCTGGAGGATCGTGATCAGCCACGCGCGGCAGTTGGTGCCGATCGTGTACCGGTGGAACGATCGCAGCGCCTGGACGAGGGTGTCCTGCACCAGGTCTTCGGCTTCGGTCTTGTCCCGTTCCCACCACACCGCGAGCCGGAACAGCCGATCCACGTGCGGCATCGCCTCGGCTTCGAAAGCCGCCCACACGCCGCCCGCGCCATTGTGCTCGAGGTCCGTCATGCCCGCCGCGTCCGGAGCCCGCGCGCTCCACCCCACAGATACCCCGGCCCGGGTGGTTTATTCCGGATTTTCTCCGCGCCGGGCGACACGGACGGCGCCGTACATGCCCGGGGCCAGGCGCCGTGGTGCTGCGCCTGGCCCCGGTGGCGTCGTCGGACGGCCGTCGGAGGGGCCGCCCGACCGGGCGACGGCCCTACGACACGCGGACCGTCAGCGGTGCCGCGAGCCGCACCAGAAGCGTCGAGCCGCGCGGCAGGCGCACCTCCTTGCCGGCCGTTGCCAGCACCACGCCGGTCCCCGCGCCGGCGCCGACGCCGGCCCCGATGGCCGCGCCCTTCTTGCCATCCACGATGGCGCCCACGACGGCCCCGACGCCGGCGGGCGCCGCGATCGTCGCCGCGTCCTTCTTCTTCGTGCCTGGCGCCTCGCGCGCCCACGTGCGCGTCGTGACGTCGTAGGTCCGGTCGTCGCGCTCGGATCGGAGTTCCGAGAAGCGGACCGCGAGGTAGCCGCGCCCCTTCACCTTGCCCGACGGGCGGACCGACACCACGTGCCCGGTCACCTCCGAGTCGGCCGGCACCACCGTGCGGCCGTCCACGACCAGCGGGGCGGCCAGGTGCGCCCTGACGAGATCCTCGATGCGCGACGTGTTCGACGCGTGGCTGGTGTCGAGCCGCAGTCGCAGCGTCGTCCCGGCGGGGATCGTGACTTCGCGCACGGCGGCGCGGCCGTCGGCCGCCGAGGTCTCGGTCAGGACGGCCTCGGCGCGCCAGGCGAGGGCGCTGGCGCCGGCGAGCGCCGCCCCGGCGAGCGCCGTCGCGACAATCGTGCGTCTGGTGTGGTTCGTCATGGTTCCTCCGTCACCTGCGGGAGGAGCAAGGCACGTGCCCCAGACGCCGAGGGCCGTAACGGGCTGATGCAGAATGGCTTCGGTCAGACGGGCTGAAATCGGCGGACCGCCGGGGTGTGGAAGTGCCTACCCACCCTGGGTCACGCGCCGCCCTGGCTGAGGCGGGTGAGTTCGCCGAGGTAGGCGTCGAACGAGTCCACGACGGTCGCACGGCCGCCCGCCGCCCGCGCGAAGCGCGTGGAGGCCGGGCCGCCCACCCAGAGCTCGACGTCGTCCGGCAGCGTGGCGGCGATGGCCGTGAGCTCGCGCCGCGTGGCCACGGCCTGTCCCGCGGTCGTGAGGCCGAGCACCAGGACACGTACGCCGGCCGCGCGGGCGGCCTCCACGATCTCGGCCGCGGGAAGGTCCGGTCCCACGTAGGACACCTTCAGGCCACGGCTGGCCGCGAGCATCGCCGCGCTCAGGATGCCCACCTCGTGGCGCTCGCCCGACGGCGTCGCGAACATCAGGCCGATCGGCGAGTCGCTGCGCGCGTGCACGCGGAGGAACGAGCCCAGCAGGTGGCGCATCGCGGACGAGATGAGCCGTTCGTGCGCGATGCCGCCGCGCCGCTGGTTCCACGCCTCGCCCACCTCGCGCAGCGTCGGCAGGAGCAGATCGCGTACGAGCTCGAGCGGCGGCAGGACCGCGGCGAGCCGCGAGAACTCACGGTCGAGCGCCACGCCGTCCAGCTCGTCGAGCGCGCGGCGAAGGACCGTCGCCTCGATCGCGGGCGCGGGGGCGTCCGCACGCGGCGCGGCCGGGGCGGCCGTGAGGGCACGCAGGTCCTCGAGCGGCAGCGTCGCGATTCGGCCCACGGCGTGGCCGGCCAGCGTCGCGTCGTGCAGCAGCCGCAGCCGGGCGACGTCGGCGTCCGAGTAGAGCCGGCCGCGCCCGTCGCGGACCGGCACGACCGCGCCGTAGCGGCGCTCCCACGCGCGCAGCGTGTCGATCGCGATGCCGGTCAGCCTGGAGACGGCCCGGATCGGATACCGGGCCGCACCGGCCCGGTCCGACCTCACCGTGTCGTCGCCCACAGCACCGCGGCCGTGACCGCCGACGCGAAGGCGCCCCATGCCACGTCCACCAGCGTGAGGGCGAAGGGCCACTGCCTGAGCGTGGAGTAGTTGGTGAAGTCGTACACCCCGTACACGACGACGCCGAAGAGCGCGCCCAGCAGGAGGGTCTCGGGCAGCGTCGCCGCGCGCGGCGTCACGAACGCGCCGATCCCGCCGCCGAGCAGCAGGTACACGACGAAGGCCGCCGGCCAGTTCGGGGCGAAGCCTCCGCCCTCGCCGAGCCGGGCGATCGGCGCGAGCTGCGAGCGGTAGAAGCCGTTCATGACGAGGCCCAGCCACATCCCGTCCAGGATCACGAAGCACATCGCGCCGATCGCGATGCGCGCCCACGGAGTGGTCATGGGCCGCATCCTACGAGTCGAGGGGTCGTCTTGTCAACCATTTGTCATGGACAAACATTTGACAAATCGGGAGTCCTCGCGTAGATCTCCAAGACGCATGGACACGGTGGCCGTCATCGGCGGGGGCATCTCGGGGCTGGCCGCCGCCTACCTGCTCGGCCGCCGGCACCGCGTGTTCCTGTTCGAGCGCGAGACGCGGCTCGGCGGGCACACCCACACGGTGGACGTCGACGGACCGGACGGGCACGTGCGGCTGGACACGGGCTTCCTCGTCCACAACGACCGGACCTACCCGAACCTCGTGCGCCTCTTCCGGGAGCTGGACGTGGCGACGGCCGACTCCGACATGTCCTTCGGCGTCTCGTGCCGGGCCACGGGCCTCGAATACAGCAGCCGCGGCGTGCTGGGATTCTTCGCCCAGCCCAGGAACGCGGTCAGCCCTTCGCACTTCTGGCTGCTCGCCGAGATCCTGCGCTTCAATCGCGAGGCGCCCGCGCTCCTGGCCGCGCCGGACGGCGCGTCGGTCACGCTCGGCGACTTCCTCGACGCCAGGAACTTCGGCGACGAGTTCACCAACCGCTACCTGCTCCCGATGGCGTCGGCCATCTGGTCCACGTCGCTCGAGGCCATCCGCACGTTCCCGGCCGTCACGCTCGTGCGCTTCTTCGCCAACCACGGCCTGCTCGGCCTCACGTCGCAGCCCGTGTGGAAGGTGGTCGTGGGCGGCAGCGACACCTACATCCCGCGCCTCACGGCCGGACTCGGAGACCGCGTCGTCCTCGGCGCCGTGATCGACGGCGTGAGGCGCAGCGACACCGGCGTCACGCTGACGTTCTTCGACCGCCCGGCCATGACGGTCGATCACGTGGTCTTCGCGTGCCACGGCAACCAGGTGCTGCCGCTCCTCGCCGACGCCACCGACGCCGAGCGGGAGGTGTTCGCGCACTTCCGGACGACGCGCAACACCGTGTGCCTCCACACCGACCAGACGCTGCTGCCGGCGCGGCCGCGCGCCCGGGCGTCGTGGAACTACCTGCTCGGCGGCCGTCCGGACGCGCCGCCGGCCGTGACCTACGACCTCAACCGGCTGCAGGGCCTGCAGGCCCGCGAGCGCTACTGCGTCACGCTCAACGCGCAGGTGCCCATCGACCCGTCGAAGGTGCTGCGGCGGCTCGAGTACGCGCACCCGCTCTTCACGCTCGACGCCATCCGGGCCCAGGCGCGCTGGCGCGCGGTCAGCGGCGTCGTCCGCACCCACTACTGCGGCGCCTACTGGGGCTACGGTTTCCACGAGGACGGCCTGAACTCGGCCATCCGCGTGGCCGCGACCCTGGGAGTGGACTGGTGATCGAGCCGGGCCTCTTCGTCGGCACCCTGCGGCACCGGCGCTTCACCCCGGTGGCGCACCGCTTCGTCTACCGGACGGCGATGGCCCTGCTCGACATCGACCGGCTGCCGGAGCTGATGGCGGTCTCGCGGGTCACGAGCTACGACCGCTGGAACTGGGCGGCGTATCACGAGCGCGATCACCTGGGCGATCCGCGGCAGCCGCTCCGCGAGCGGCTGGCGGCGGCGGCCGCTTCGCGCGGCCTCGAACTGCCGGGCGGCCGCATCCTGCTGCTGACCCACCTGCGCTACCTGGGCTACGTCTTCAACCCGGTGTCGTTCTACTACGCCTTCGCGCCCGACGGGACGCTGTCCCTGGTCGTGGCCGAAGTGAACAACACCTTCGGCGGCGGCGAGACTTACTGGCTGCGCGCTGAGAGCGCCTCGCCCACCTTCAGGGCGGCGGCGGCGAAGTCCCTCTACGTGTCGCCGTTCCTGCCGGTGGACCTGGACTACCGCTTCGCGTTCACGGTCCCGGGCGATCGGCTGGCGGCCCACATGCGCACCGAGCGCGGCGGCGTGGCGGCCATGGACGCCACGCTGTCCCTGGTCCGCCGTCCGTGGACGGCCCGCGAAATCAGGTGGCACCTGCTGCGGCACCCGGTGATGACGGCCGAGGTCACGGCCGGCATCCACTGGGAGGCGCTGAAACTCTGGTGGAAGGGCGTGGCGGTCGTGCCGCGCGCGACGCCCGACGGCGTCGGCGAGCGGGCGGCGTGGCGGGAGGCCACCGCGGAATTGGCGCCGGACGGCGTCTCGGAAGGGGATTCACGATGACGACTGGGTGGCCGAGGCGCGCCGTGCTGGCAGGCCTCGAGCGGCTGCGCGACGGCGCGCTCGCGCTCGACGAGGGCGGACGTCGCCACCGGTTCGGGCGCGCCGGGGGCCTCGACGCCGTGCTGGCCGTGCACGATCCGCGCTTCTACGGCCGCGTGCTCACGGGGGCCGACATCGGCCTCGGCGAAGCGTACATGGACGGCGACTGGACCACGCCGGACCTGGTGACGCTCGTGCGGCTCCTGCTTCGGAACCGGCATGTGGTGGAGGAGCGGCCCACGATGGCGGCGACGGCGGCGCGGATCGCGCGCGGGCTGGCGCGCCGCCTCCGCGACAACTCGCTGGCCGGCAGCCGGCGCCACATCCGCCACCACTACGACCTGGGCAACGACTTCTTCCGGCTCTTCCTCGACGACCACCTGATGATGTACTCGAGCGCCTACTTCGAGCGCGCGGGCGACGGGCTCGAGGCCGCCCAGCAGAGCAAGGTGGACCGCCTGTGCCGCGTGCTGGACCTCCAGCCCGGCGACCGGGTCCTCGAGATCGGCAGCGGGTGGGGCGGCTTCGCGCGGTGGGCGGCGAGCCGCTACGGCTGCCACGTGACCACGACCACGATCAGCGCCGAGCAGTACCGCTACGTGCGCGAGACGCTCGTGCAGGCCGGCCCCTGCCAGGGGCGGGTCGAGGTCCTGCAGGCCGATTACCGGGAGCTCACCGGGCAGTTCGACAAGGTCGTGAGCATCGAGATGTTCGAGGCCGTCGGGCTGGGGCACTACGACGACTACTTCGGCGCGGTGGACCGCCTGCTCGCGCCCGGCGGCGCGATGGCCATGCAGACCATCACGCTCGACGACCAGTGGTTCCCGCACTACCACGGCACCCCGGACTGGATCGAGACCTACATCTTCCCGGGCGGGGAGCTGGCGTCGGTGGGCGAGATCATGAAGTCGCTCGCCAGGACCACGTCGCTGTCGCTCTACGCCGCCGAGCAGTTCGGCACGCACTACGCGCGGACGCTGCGCGCCTGGCGGTCGCGCTTCCACGCGCGTCTCGACGAGGTCCGGGCCCAGGGCTTCGACGAGCGCTTCATCCGGATGTGGGACTTCTACCTCGGCACCTGCGAGGCGACGTTCCTCGAGCGGCACACCGGCGTGGTGCAGCTGCTCCTGACCAAGAACGGCGTGGGCCGGCGCCGGTTCAACGAGCCGTGGGACGACGCCGTCGCCGCGGCGCGGATGCCGGCCGCCTGATGGACGCCGGCATCCCGAGGCACGGCACCGGAGCGGGCGGAGGCCGCCACCACGCGGAGGTGGTGCTCGGCCTGGCCCCGCTCGTGGAGCGCGACCTGGCGATCCTGCCGCCGCCGGATCGCGCGTGGCAGCCGTCCGACTACCTGCCCGACCTCGCCGCCGGGGGCTGGCAGGACGAACTCGCCGCCTTCCGCGAGCGCGCCCGCGCCCTGCCCGACGATCTCCTCGTCGTGCTCGTCGGCGACATGGTGACGGAAGAGGCGCTGCCGAGCTACTCGATGGCCCTCAACCAGCTGGTCCAGGACGCCGAGGGCACGAGCGACGCGCCGTGGGCGCGGTGGCTGCGCGGCTGGACGGCCGAGGAGAACCGCCACGGCGACCTGCTGAACGCGTACCTGCGCCTGACCGGCCGCGTGAACATGCGCGCCGTGGAACGCACGGTGCAGTCGCTCATCGCCAGCGGCTTCAACCCCGGCACCGACGGCGATCCGTACGGCCTGCTCGTCTACACCGCGTTCCAGGAACGCGCCACGCGGATCTCGCACGGCAACGTGGGCCGTCTCGCAGAGCAGGCCGGCGATCCCAACCTGGCCCGCATCTGCCGGATGATCGCCGCCGACGAAGCGCGGCACGAGCGTTTCTACACGCGGATGATGGCGGAAGTGCTCACCACGGATCCGGGCGGCGGCATCCTGGCGTTCGCCGCGATGCTCGACCGCCAGATCGTGATGCCGGGCCGCACGATGGACGACGGCCTGGAGCCGCCCGCGTTCGATCGCTTCGCCGCGGCCGCGCAGCGCACGGGCGTCTACACCGCCCCGGACTACGTGTCCATCCTGGACCACCTCGTGGCGACGTGGCGCATCGCCGAACGCGTGGTGATGGGCGAGGCCGCCCGCGCCCAGGACCGCATCTGCCGCGAGGCGGACCGCTACCGCCGGCTGGCCAGACGCGTGGCGGCCGCGGCCGAACGCCAGCCGCGCCGGCCGTTCGCCTGGATCGACGGCCGCGACGCGTGATCCGCCCCGCCGGTCCGGACCTACAATGGCGCGCGTGCCCGCCGCACTCGATCGCCTGATCTTCTGGCTCTCGCACCCGCAGGCGCCGTACGTCGAGATCCTCCACACGATGGGCGTGCGCCACCTGCTGCTGGACCTCGAGCACGGCGCGTTCGACCTCGGCGCGCTCGACCCGTTCCTGGCCTTGACCCGCGCGCTCGGCTTCACCGTCCTGTGCAAGACGGTGGCGCCGACCACGGAAGCCATCCAGCAGGCGCTCGACTTCGGCGCCGACGGCGTGGTCGTGCCACACCTCGGCGGCGTGGCCCACGCCCGGGAGGTGCTCGCCGCGGGGAAGTTCCCGCCGCGCGGCGTCCGGAGCTACTCCGGCGGACGCTCGGCCGGCTACGCACGGGCGACGGGCAGCTACTTCGCGGACACGGACCGCCGCGTCCGCACGCTCGCCATGATCGAGACCGCCGAGAGCCTGGCCGAGGTGGAGGCGATTGCGGCGCTGGACACGGTCGACGGCCTCTTCCCGGGACCGAGCGACCTCGCGCTCGCCCGGGGCCGCGGCGCCTACACCTTCGACGACGAGGACCGCGCCGATCTCGTGCGCGTGGCGCGGGCGGCGGCCGCCGCGGGCAAGCCGTGGATCATGCCGGCGTGGACGCCGCCGGAGCGGCTCTTCGGGGAGGCCGAAGGAGCCGAGCGGATGGTCGTGGCCTCGCAGCACGGCGTGGTGCGCGCCGGGGTGTCGGCCACGCTGGAGTCGCTGCGGAAGGATGGCATCATCTAGTGGCGAGCGACCCGCGGACGGCGGGGCCAGACCAGATCAGGGGGCACCAGTGAAAGCGACGCTGATTCAGACCAACGCCGGCACCGATCGGCCGAAGAACCTTCGCGACGCCGAGGCACTCATCGCGCGGGCCGTCGAGATGGACCGTCCGGACCTGGTGGTCCTGCCCGAGTACTTCGAGTTCTACGGCGGGCCGTCCGCCGGCCGGGTCGCGGCCGCCGAGCCGCTGCCGGGCGGCGCCGCGTACGCCGCCATGCAGGCGGCGGCGAAGTCGCACCGCGTCTGGATCCACGCCGGGAGCATGGTGGAGCGCATCCCGGGCGACGCCTCGCGCGCGTACAACACCACCGTGGTCTTCAATCGCGAGGGCCGCGAGGTGGCGCGCTACCGCAAGATCCACCTCTTCGACGTCATCGCGCCCGACGGCCATGCCTACCGCGAGTCGGCGACGGTCAAGGCGGGCGACGACGTGGTGCTCTACGACCTCGAGGGCCTGACGGTCGGCTGCACGATCTGCTACGACCTGCGTTTCAGCGAGCTGTTCCTGGCGCTGGCGCGCGGAGGCGCCGACGTGATCGTGGTGCCCGCGGCCTTCACGCTCCTGACCGGCAAGGACCACTGGGAGGTGCTGCTGCGGGCCCGCGCCATCGAGACCCAGACCTACGTCCTCGCGTCGGGCCAGTGCGGGTCCTACGACGCCGGCGGCACGGTGCGCCAGACCTACGGCCACTCGCTCGTCTGCGACCCGTGGGGCCACGTGATCGCGCGCGCGTCCGACGGCGTGGGCTTCGTGACCGCGCGCGTCGAGCCCGACGAGATCCGCCGCGTCCGCGCCCTCATCCCGATGAGCGAGCACCGGACCCAGATGCTGACGGTCGGCGCGCGGTGACGCCGTACGTCGTCCGGGCGATGCCGGCGCCCGTGCCTTCGGCGGCGCTGGCCGCGCTGGCCCAGGTGGAGACGGCCACCGTGGGGCACTGGCGGCACCTGGGGTTCATGCAGCGCGGCATCCAGCCGCTCCTGCGCGGCCACCGCGTGACCGGCACGGCCGTCACGCTGGCGATTCCCGGGCCCGACTCCACGCTGCTGCACCACGCCCTGGGGCTGCTGCGTCCGGGCGACGTGCTGGTGGTCGACCGCCTCGGCGACGACCGCCACGCGTGCTGGGGCGGCGCCGTCACCCTGGCGGCGAAGGCCGCGGGCGCCGCGGCCGGAATCGTGGACGGCCCCTGCACCGACCTGGCCGAGATCGAGGCGTCGCGGTTCCCGATGTGGGCGCGGGGCATCGCCCCGGTCACCACGCGCCTCTACGATCTGGGCGGGTACCTGAACGTGCCGATCTCGTGCGGCGGCGCCGTGGTGCAGCCGGGCGACGCCGTGCTCGCCGACGACAGCGGCGTGCTGGTGCTGCCGCCGGACGAGGTCGAGGCCGTGGTGGCGGCGGCGCTCGAGCGGCAGGCCCGGGGCGCCGAACGGGAACGCGCCGTCCGCGAGGGCACGCGCCTCGGCGATCTCACGGGCGCCAACGACAAGGTCCGCGCGCGCCTGGCCTAGCCGCTCGCGTCCGGCCGCCTGCCGCCCTCGGGCGCTCAGTCTGCAATCGCCTGCACGACCAGCAGCTTCACGAGTTCGCGGTAGTGCCGGCGGATGGGCCCCGGCGTGCTGGCCAGGTACACGACGGCGAGCTCCTCCTTCGGATCCACCCAGAACATCGTGCCCTGCGCGCCGCTCCACAGGAACTCGCCGGGCGTACCCGGAACGCCCGCGATCCCCGGCTCGGTGCGCACGGCCACGCCGAGGCCGAAGCCGAACCCGTCCATGTGCTCCACCGCGAACTCGTGCAGCCGCGACACGTCCACGCCGGCCCCGAGCTGGTTCGCCGTCATGTACTCGACCGACTTCCTGCCGAGCACGCGGTGGCCGTCGAGCGTGCCCTTGTCGAGCAGCATCAGCGCGAAGCGCAGGTAGTCGAGGGCGGTGCCAGACGCGCACCCGCCGCCGCAGTCGTACTTCGACGCCACCGTCGCCGGCCGGAACGTGATGGGCTGTCCGGTGTCCGGATCCTTCGCCAGCGGCCGGGCGATCCGCGCGGCCTTGGCCTCGGGCTGCACGAACGCCGTGTCCACCATGCCGAGCGGCGCGAACAGGCGCTCGTGCAGGAACGCCCCGAGGCGCTGCTTCGTCACGGCCTCGATGGCCAGCCCGGCCACGTCGAGGCCGTAGCTGTACTCCCACGCGCTGCCCGGCTGGAAGAAGAGCGGCAAGGCCCCGAGCTCCTTCAGGAAGTCGTCGCTCGTCTGCGTGGCGGCGCTCTTGATGCGCAGCCCGTAGAGCGCGTGGAGGGGCGAGTTGCCGCGGTTGCCGTAGCTCACGCCGGCGGTGTGGCGCAGCATGTCCTGCAGGGTGGGCTGGCGGCGAGCCGGCTCGAGGCCGGAGGCGGTCTGCACCTGCCGGTTCGCGAGCGCCGGCAGGTAGTTGCCCACCGGATCGTTCAGGAGGAGGCGCCCCTCTTCCGCGAGCATGAGCGTGCCGGCTGCCACCAGCGGCTTGGTCATCGACGCGAGCGCGAAGATGGCGTCCTTGGGCATCGGCGTCTTCGCCGCGGCATCGAGGGCGCCGAAGGCCTCGTAGTAGGCGAGCCTGCCCCTGCGGGCGATGGCGACGACGGCGCCCGGCATCCGCCCCCGCGCGATTTCGTCCTGGATGGCCGTGGCCAGACGTTCGAGCCGCTGGCTCGACAGGCCGACGCTTTCCGGGGTGGCCGTCGGGATCTGATCGGCGCGCATCGATGGCGCCAGGGCGACGACCGCGACCAACGACAGCACGATGCGCGTCCGCATGTCCCACCTCCACGCCGGGCTCGAGCCCGCGGCCGCGGCGCCGGCCCGGCGGCTGGAAGTGTAGCCCCCTTCCGCCCGCAATCCGGCCGGTCGCACGTACAATCCGCCGGTCGGTGCGAGGCGTGCCGGCACGTCGAGCACGCAAGGGTGCCCTCCGATCTCCGTCTGACCGTGGTGAACGCGGCGTTCGATCCGGCCGCCCCTGGGCCCGAGGCGCTCCTCGATCGCTATGCCACGCTCACCGGCTGGTGCGACGCGATGACCGAGGCGGGCGCGTCCGTGCGGGTCGTGCAGCGCTACTCCCGCGCCCGCCAGGTGCAGCGCGGCGGCGTCGAATACGTGTTCGTCGCCGACGGGCGGCCGGCGGTGCTGCCCGCGCGGACGGGGTCCTCGCCGGTGGCCGAGGCCGTCGCGCTGTCGCGGCCGCATCTCCTGCACGTCAACGGCCTCGGGTTCCCGGCGCTCCTGCCGTCCTTGCGCCGGGCGGCGCGCGAGGCCGTGCTCGTCGTGCAGGACCACGCCGGCGCGCGGCCGCCGGACGGATCGGTGGTCGGCGCGTGGCGGCGGCTCGCCTGGCGACGCGGTCTCGGTGTCGTCGACGCCGTGTCCTTCACGGCGGAAGCGCAGGCGCGGGCCTGGCAGGACGCCGGCATCCTCCGCCGCCAGCACGTCCTCGGCCTGATCGAGAGCAGCACCGGGGTGCGCCCGGCGCCGCGCATCGAGGCCCGGCGGCGGACCGGGCTGCGCGGCGATCCGCTGGTCCTCTCGGTCGGCCGCCTCGTGCCCGGCAAGGAGCCGCTGGCCGTGCTGGCGGCCTTCGAGCGGCTGGCGGCGGTGCGCCCCGCCGCCCGCCTCGCCTTCGTCTACCAGAACGGGCCGCTCGAGCCCGCGCTGCGGGCGGCCATCGCGGCCGCTCCCACCCTCGAGGGCCGCGTCACGCTCGTCGGCGGCGTCGCGCACGCGGCCATCGGCGACTACTACGGCGCCGCGGATCTGTTCGTGAGCGGCAGCCGCGCCGAGGGCAGCGGCTACGCGCTCATCGAGGCGATGGCCTGCGGCCTGCCGCCGGTCGTCACCGACATCCCGCCGTTCCGCGCGATCGCGGGCCCGTGTGGACGGTACTGGCGGCCGGGCGACGTCGACGAGGCGGCCGCGGCCCTCGTCGAGATGGCGTCGCTCGACCTGGCGGCGGAGCGGACCCGGGTGCGCGCGCAGTTCGAGCAGGAGCTGAGCTGGGCCGCGATCGCCTCCCGGACCCTGGGTGTCTACCGCGAGCTGCTCGCGACGACGCGGGTGCGGGATCGCTGATGCGGCTCGCGTTCGTCCTCAAGGGCGGGCTGCACCCGAGCGGGCGGATCGAGGTCGTGCCGGTGTACCTGGGCCTGCTCGCCGCGCTGGCCGAACGGCACGCCGTGCACGCCTTCGTCCTGCGCCACCTGCCGGCGCCCACGTCCTACCGCCTGCGCGGCATCGAGGTTCACGACCTCGGGCGGCCCTCGGCGCCAGTGGGCCTGACGCCGGTGGCCGTCTGGCGGGCACTCGGCCGCGCGATCGCCCGCCACGGGCCCTTCGATGTCGTGCACGCGTTCTGGGCCGACCCCCAAGGCCTCCACGCGGCCCTCGCCGCGCGCGCGGCGCGCGCGCCGTCGGTCGTGACCTGCGACAGCGGCGAGTTCGTGTCGGTGCCTGCCGCCGGATACGGCGTCCAGCGCACCCTGCGCGGCCGCGCGGCCCTGCGGTTCGTGGCCCGCGCGGCGACCCGGCTGCACGTCTGCACCGCGCAGGCGGCCCGACAGGCGCGGGCGCTCGGCCTGGACCCGGTCGTCCTGCCACTCGGTATCGAGGCCGCGACGTTCGGTCCCCGTCGACAGCGGTCCGACGGACCGCCGTGGCGCCTGCTGCAGGTGGCGGGGCTGAACGGCGTGAAGCACCAGGCGCTCCTCCTCGATGCCGTGGCGCTGCTGGCGCGCACCCACGACGTGCACCTGGATCTCGCCGGTGAAGACACGCTCGGCGGCGCACTGCAGGCGCGGGCGTCGGCGCTCGGTCTCCAGTCTCGCGTGACCTTTCACGGGTTCGTGCCTCAGGACGCGCTCGTCCCGCTCTACCACCGGGCGCACCTGTACGTGCAGTCGTCGTATCACGAGGGGGCGGGCGTCTCGGTGCTGGAGGCCGCGGCGGCCGGCGTGCCCGTGACGGGCACGCGTGTGGGCTACCTGGCGGACTGGGCGCCCGATGCGGCCGAGGCCGTCGATCCGCCGACGGCGGAGGGCATGGCCGCCGCGATCGCGCGTCTCCTGGCCTCGCCCGCGCGCCGGGCAGCCATGGCCGAGGCCGCCAGGGCGTTCGTCGCTCGCCACGACGTGCGGTGGTCGGCCGCCGAACTGGAGCGGCTGTATCGCGCCCTGGCGCCGGAGGTCCACTCGCCCGCGCCCGACGCGGTGTGACGGCGCGAGCCTCGAAGGCGCCGGGCTCAAACGCCGGCGCCCGGAGGCGCCGGGCTCAGACGTCGGCGCCCGGAGGCGCCGGGCTCAGACGTCGGCGCCCGGAGGCAGGTACATCGAGCAGACGCACCGCCGGCACGTGGCGTCGGAGGCGACGTCGAGCCGCTGGCGGAACGCCACGGCGCCGGGACCGTTCAGCGTCCTGTCGAGCGCGCCGGCGACCGGCGCGTAGGCCGGATGGAAGAAGCACGGGCGCAGCGCGCCGTCCGGGTCCAGCACGGCCGAGATCCAGGGGGCGTTGCAGCGCACGGCCGGCCACGGCCCGAGGCCGGCGGCGGCGGCATAGTAGGCGTGGATGCGTCGCAGTCCGCTCGTGCCGCCGGCGACGAACCCGGCGTCGAGCGCCTCCGCGCACTCGGCCTCCACGCGGTCGATCGCGGCGGCCAGCGCCGGGAGATCCGCCGCGCCGACGGCCACCTCGGCGACGCGCGCGGCCGGCCAGGGCGATGGCCGGTTGAACGCCGCCGACGTGAGATCCGCGCCCAGGAACGAGATCTCGTCGAAGCCCGCCTGCGCGGCGGCGCGTACGGTGGACGCGAGCACGGCGTGGTTCGCCCGCTGGACCACCGAGCGGGCGATGAGCCGCGGGCGTGGATGTTCCGTCCCCAGCGCGCGCACCCCGTCGGCGAGGCGCCGGAAGCCCCGCGGCACGCCTCGAATGGCGTCGTGGACCCCGGGCGGGCCGTCCAGGGACACGACCACGGTGTCCACGGCCGCCGCGATGCGCGCCGCGTCGCGGGCCGCGAGCGTCCCGGTCGTGACGAGCGTCAGGGCGATGCCCTCCGCGCGCAGCCGATCGCAGAGTGCCCAGAGGTTGCGGTGCAGCAGCGGCTCGCCGCCCGTGAGCATGACGCGCCGGACGTGCAGGCGGCGGATGGCGTCGACGTGCGCGGCCAGGGCGGCGTCGGAGAGCGTGCGGGCCTCGGCGTTCGCGCGCCAGATGTCGCACATGACGCAGCGGCAGTTGCAGGCGCCGTGGACGACGAGCGCCAGGATCGGCAGGCTGTGCAGGCGTCCGCTGGCGCGGCCGCGGACCCGACGGACGATTTCGGCCGGACCCGTCATGCCGCCACCTCCAAGCCCGGCTCGGCCGCGCCCAGCGCCGCGGCGCGCCGGCCGATCCAGTCGGCCACGAGGCGGGGCGCACCGTCCAGACGCGCCTCGATGGCGGGCGTGCGCGTGGCGGCGAAGACGTCGCGCAGGCCGGGATCCGCGACCGCCGGCAGGCCGTCGACCATCGTGAGCCGCACGTCGCTTCGCGACGCTCCCACGACGACGTCGTACGGGTCGTCGGCCGATCCGCCCAGCACCACGACGTCGGCCGGCGCGCCGGGCGCCAGCCGGCCGGCGTCGGGCAGGCGGAGCAGCGAGGCGGCGCCGGACGTGACCAGCCGCGTGAGGCCGACGGCGCTCACCTGGCGCGTGGCGAACGCGGCCCTGAGCTCGTCCAGCAGATCGCCGGCGCCGCTCAGGCGGGAATCGCTGCCCAGCGCGAGCCGGTCCGCGTCGTCGAACGGCCGGACGTCGGCGGTGGTGCCGAACAGCCAGTCGTTGGAGCTGGGACACCACACCAGGCCCGCGCCGGCCTCGATCATCATCTGCGCGGTGGCCCGGCACGCGGCGACGCCGTGCACGACGACGGTCCGCCCGTCCAGGCAGCCGAGGCGCTGCAGGCGCGGGATCTCGCTCCGGGCGTCCGCGTCCACGCCCTCGCCGGCGTGGACGACCCATGGCTGGTCGGGCGGTGTCGCGTGGTGCGCCCGCACGAGCGCGTCCCCGTCGATCTGCAGCGAATGGCTGAAGGTGAAGCGCCGCACGACGCGGATCGGGAAGCGCCGCCGCAGCACGGGGTGGAACGGGTTGTGGTGGCACACCGTGGTCACGCCGGCGAGCAGGTTCTTCAGTCCGCCGACCCACACGCGCGCGTCCAGCGTGTCGGGGCCGAGCGCGCGCAGGCGCGGGTCGGTGGCGAACCGCGGCTGGAAGTCGGCGATCCACTCGCGGACGTTCGCGTGCCGGTCGCGCCACTTGAGGCGCGGCAGCGTGTTCAGCTCGAGGTGGTCGTGCGCGTTCACCAGGCCCGGCAGCACGACCGCCCCCTGCAGATCCACGACGGCGTCGCCGCGGTCGGGCGCCACGCCGAGCCCGTCCACCCGCGCCCGCGTCACGCGCAGCGTGGACGCCAGGTGCCCGTCCGGACCCAGGACGCGCGCATTGACGAACGTGAGGCTGCGGTCCCACCACATGGCGTCATCGCGCCCGCGCGGCCCGGTGGACCAGCGCCACCGCGCCGACGCCATTCACGTGCGGCTCCTCGCGCCGCTCCACGACGAGGCCGGCCGCCGCGCACGCGAGGTCGTGGGCACCGGGCGGGTGCCAGCAGCCGGCCACGGCAGCCTCGCCGCCCGGGGACGGAAACGTCCGTCGCCATCCCAGCGGGCCGCCGCGCGGATGGATCACCGAGTAGACCAGCGTCCCACCAGGCGCGAGCACCCGCGCCATCTCGGCGACGGCCAGATCCAGCGCGGCCACGTCGTTCAGGGCGAGGCCGCTGACCACGATGTCCATCGACGCGGTGGCCAGGGGCAGGGCGGTGAGGTCGCCGAGGATCCGGGCGGCGCCCGGCACCGCCACGCGCGTCAGCATCGCGACGGACACGTCCACGCCCGTGAGCCGGCCCGCGCCCAGGGCCGCGACCGCCGCCAGGTAGCGTCCCGTGCCGCAGCCCGCGTCGAGGACCGACCGGCCGCGCACGTCGGGCAGGAGGGCCAGCATCGCCGCCTGCTCGGCCGCCATCAGCGCGTTGTGCGGCGACGGCGGATAGGCGGCCGCCCACGCCTCGTAGGCGTCGCGCGGCGCCAGGGCCGCCGCCGGCCCGCCGAGCCAGGAAGGCCGTCGCATCAGAACCCCGTCGTCTCCGGCCGCTGGTAGTGGAAGACGCGCTGGAGCGCCCTGAGCTCGAGCGGCTGGGAGTACCACCGCAGGCGATAGCGCCACGCCGCGACGGCCCGGAGCAGGGCGCGCCGCGCCGGCGTGAGGCGCAGGTCGGTCACCGTCGGGTAGAACGCGTTCAGCACGCTCTCGAAATCGCGCACGCGCCGGCGCACGCCTCCCTGCGACCAGGGCGTCCGCGGGTCGCGCCGGAGCGCGAAGGTCTGCCAGCGGTCGCTCACCCACTCGTCGAGCGTCGCCGGGAACTGGAAGCCCCCGGCCTGCGCCGCGTCGTAGTACGCGCCGTCGAGCGGGACCGGCGAGTAGACGTAGAGGATGATCTCGGCGGCCGGGTTGACGGCCTTGAGCTGCCGGATGAAGTCGAGCGTGCCGGCCAGGTCGCCCTCCGGGTCCGGCGGGTTGCCGACCACGAACGAGAACTCCGGCACCACGCCGTGGGCGCGCATCCGGGCCGCGAGCGCGAGCGTGAGCTCGGCCGAGGCCGTGCCGCCCTTGTTCATCTGCCGCAGGGTCTCGGTGGATCCGGATTCCGCGCCGCAGAAGAGCATCTTCAGGCCGCTGGCCTGCATGGCGGCCCACGTGGCGTCGCCGTAGCGCATCAGCTCGTCCACGCGGCCCAGGGCCCACCACGCCATGCCGAGCGGCCGCAGGCGGTCGGCGATGGCCGCGGTGCGCGCCTCGGAGATGAAGAAGTCCATGTCGTGGAACTGCACCGCATCGGCGCCGTGCTCGCGCTGCTGACGTTCCAGGATCGCGCCCACGCGGTCCGGCGACTGGGCCACCCACCGGCGATTCGCCATCCCCACCACCGCGCAGAACGTGCAGGCGAACGGACAGCCGAACGACGAGTGGTGCGTGGCCACCCGCCGGCCAAGGTAGTGCCCGTGGAAGTACCGGGCCATCGGCACGCGGTGGTACGGCCAGTCGGGCAGCTCGTCCAACGGCGTGAGCGGCCGCGACGGCGTCCGCACGACGCGTCCGGCTTCGAGCCAGGCCACGCCGGCCACCGACGCCCATCCGTCCCCGCGGGCGAGCGCCGCGGCCAGGTCGCGCATCGTCAGCTCGCCCTGGCCCGACACGCAGACGTCCACCGTGCCGTCGGCGAGGCAGGCCTCGGCGTGCTGCGACGGGAAGTAGCCGCCCCACACGAGTGGCACGTGGGGCGCCGCGCGGCGGATGGCGCGGCTCAGGGCGACGGCGCCCGCCACCTGGGGGCCGGGCATGACGGTGACGGCCACGGCCGTGAGCGGCGTGCGCGCGTGAAGCGCCAGGACGGTGGCGGCCGGGTCGGGATCGAGGTTGCCGTCCACGATCGCGTAGTCGTGCACGCCTTCCAGCATCGAGCCGATGGCGAGCAGCGACATCGGCAGCGGCGTCTTCGTCGACGGCGTGCTCCACGGATTGACGAGCGCGATCATCGTTCCCGCCAGCGCGCGGTGAGCGCCATGCCGACGCGCCCCACGACGGCCGAGGAGGCCGAGCGCGCCGCGTCGGCGTAGCGGCCGGCCCGCCAGTGCCGGTCCCGCGCCACCTCCGCCGAGACCCACCGGCGCGCGAACTGGTAGTACGGCCGCCGCGGCCGGCCCGCGATCACGAGATCGCGATCCGAGTGCCGGCTCCACGCCTCGGGCGTCCGGAGGCGCGACGCGACCTGGTCGTAGTACGGCGTGCCCTTGATCGGGTAGGACACGGTGGTGAGGAAGACGTCCGGGCGCGTGCGCTTCAGGTGATCGACCGTGGCGCGCAGATCCTGATCGCGCTCGCCGTCGAAGCCCAGCATGATGAACATGCCCACCTCGATGCCCCGCCGCTGGAGGAGCGCCGCCGCCTCGCGCACGCGCTCCACGGTGACCTTGCGCCGCATCCGGTCGAGCACGGCCTGCGATCCGCTCTCCGACCCGATCCACACGCGCGTGCAGCCCAGCCGCGCGAAGGCGTCGGCCACGTCCTCGTCGATCCGCTCGGCGCGCGAGATGCACTCGAAGGGCCGCCGGAGCCCGCGGCGATCGAGCTCGTCGGCGTACGCGAGCGTCCAGCTCCGATGGATGCCGAAGACGTCGTCGGCGTACCAGAGACGCTCGGGCCCATAGCGGTCGACGATCTCCTGGACCTCGTCGGCCACGGCGGCGGGCGAGCGTCGGCGGTGCGTCTCGCCGAAGACCGATCGGCTGCACCACGTGCAGGTGTAGGGACAGCCCCGCGCCGTGATGAGCGAGACCGTGCCGGCGCCGTGGGCCCGCCGCCAGGCGGCCAGGTACCGCGGGATGTCCACGGCCCCCCGGTCCGGCAGCGGCAGCGAGTCGAGGTCGGCGACCTGCGCGCGCGGCGGGGTACGGACCACCGCGCCGCCCGCGTCGCGGAACACGAGACCGTCGATGCCGGCCAGGACGTCGGGCCGCCACCGGCCCTGCAGCGCGGGCACGAGCGCCGTCATCGTGACCTCGCCTTCACCCACGACCACCACGTCGGCGCCGGCCTCGAGGTAGGACTCGGCGTGATGCGGCGGATCGGGCCCGCCCAGGACCACGCGGGCCCCGGCGCGCCGGGCGGCGGCCATCATGGCCAGCACGCGACGCTTGGTCATGAGGTTCGCGGCGAGCCCCACGACCGGCGGACGCGTGCGCGCCACGTGGGCCTCGAAATCCGCGGGTGTCCGGAACGTCCCGTCGAAGACGTCCACCGCGACGCCGCCGCGCTTCAGGTACGCCGACAGGTAGAGCAGGCCGAGCGGCGGGTGCGGGCGCATGATGCGCCGCTCCTCGGCGTCCTCGGAGAGGAAGTACCCGTGGGCCAGCAGCACGTCCATCAGGACACCGGCTCGGGCGGACGGACCATCTCGACCAGGCGCTTCTCGATCGGCCAGTGGTAGAAGTCGTGCTCGCACCGCAGGCGCGCGGCCATGCGCAGGGGCCAGCGCCACGCACCGGGACGCCACGCGTGCTTCGCGTAGAACGTGAAGGCCTCCACCGTGCGCCAGACTTCGGGCGTGATCCAGGGGCCGCGGCCGCCCACGTAGTCGAAATCCGCCCACGCCTCCAGGCCGCGGGGGAACTCGTGGCCGGCGGCGGCCTCGTCGGCGATCGGGTTGCCGGGGTACGGCTGGTAGTAGAAGACGGGCGTGTCGAAGGCCGGACTCATCCGCCGGAGCGTCTTGGCCAGGTCCAGCGAGGCCTGTACGCTCGACCGCGGTTCGCCGGGGAAGCCCACGATGAAGTTGAACGTGGCGCCGACGTCGTGGCGGACCAGCAGCGCCGCGGCCTCGCGCACCTGCGCGAGGGAGACGTCCTTGCGAAGCCGCGCGAGCGTGTCGGGGGAGCCGGACTCCACGCCCACCATCACGCGGCGGAGGCCGGCCGCGACGGCGGCGCCGAAGGCGGCCTCGCCGATCCGGCAGGCCTGGTCCGCGCGCAGCGTGGCGGTCCACGTGACGCCGACCCTGCGGGCCGTGAGCTCGCGGGACAGCGCCGAGACCCGGCTGGGCGCCGTGAAGAACGTCTCGTCCTGGAAGGCGACGTCGTCCACGCCGTGGCGCGCCTGCAGCGCCTGCAGTTCCGCGGCCACGCGCTCTGGCGCGAGGCCCGTCCACGCCCGCCCGAACACCGCCGGGTCCGCGCAGAAGGCGCAGCGGAACCGGCACCCCTGCGACGACACGTAGTCGAGCTGCCGCGTTCCCTTGCGCGCGAAGTACGCCTCGACGTCGATGAGGCCGTAGTCGTGCGCGGGGAGGCGATCGAGCTCCACGAGCGGCCGCACGGGCCCCGCGACCACGCGCCCGCCGTCGCGGGCGACGGTGCCGCCGCAGCCGGCGATCGGCCGGCCCTCCACGGCGCGCTGGACGACGTCCTGGAACGTGAGCTCGCCCTGCCCGACGACGACGGCGTCCACTGACGGCTCGTCGAGGCAGTCGGCCGGGAAGAGCGAGGGGTGCCAGCCGCCCCAGACCACGAGACAGGACGGCGCCGCCGCCTTCACCGCGCGGCTGACCGCCAGCGCGTCGCGGATGGGCGCCCCCGTGAGCACCGAGATGCCGACCACGACGGCGCCGTCGGCGGCCCTGAGCACGGCCGCCACCGGATCGTCCTCGAGCCGGCCGTCCACGATCGTGACGTCGACGGCCCGGCGATCCAGCGCCGAGCCGACGGCCACGAGCGCGAGCGGCATCGTGTGGAACACCGCCCGCGGGTTGTAGAGGACCACGCGCGGCCGGGCCGGGGCCGGCGGCCTCACGTGGCGCCTCCGGGCTGCGAGGCGGCGGGCACGACCGGGGGCGGCGGCGCCGCCGCGGCCGGCGTGGCCAGATGGCGGAGTCGGGCGCGCGAGGCCACGAGCGAGAGCGCATGGTAAGCGGCGCGGGCCGCCTGCCGGAGCGTGGCCGGACCGGCGCGCCACGGACGGCGCGCCGCCGCCGCCACCTGCCGGCCCAGCGTGCGGGCCCGGAACTCGTCGTGCGCTACCCGGTGGAGCACGCGGTAGAACTCGGGGGTGTAGGTGCCGCGGTACATCAGCGAGAGGTCGGCGGAGTCGACCCAGTGGCGCTTCGCGCCGAGCTCGGCGCGGACGCGGTCGTGGAACCGCGTGCCCGGCAGCGGGTAGGACACCGAGATGCCGATGTCGTCGGGCGCGCCCTCGCGGACCAGCGCCAGCGTCGCCTCGATGTCCGCCCAGGCCTCGCCCGGATAGCCGAACTGCAGGAAGTAGCCGACGCGAATCCCCGCGCCCTTCAGGGCCTCGGTCGCCTGGCGGATCTCGGCGACCGTCTGGCCCTTCTCCATGGCGTCCAGCACGCGCTGCGATCCCGACTCGGCCCCCATCCACACCATGGCGCACCCGGCGCTCGCGAGCAGGGCGGCCATGTCGGGCGTCACCTGGTCGGCGCGCATCAGGCAGCGGAAGGGCGTCACCGCGTCCGCCTCCGTCAGGGCCCGCGCGAAGTCGGCCACCCAGCCCGGGCGCAGGCCGAAGACGTCGTCCACGATCCACAGGTGATCGGGCGCGTAGACGCGCTTCAGCCACGCGACCTCGGCGGCGACGGCGGCCGCGTCGCGGACCGCGTAGCGCTGGCCGTAGATGGGCTTCGCGCACCAGTTGCAGTGGAACGGGCAGCCGCGCGTGGTGGCCAGGTTCATCGAGTAGTAGCCGTGACGCGCCCAGATCGCGCGGTAGCGGGCCACGTCCACGAGGTCCCATGCGGGGAAGGGCAGCGCGTCCAGCGCCGTGAGGAACGGACGCCCGGGGCCGCGGACCACGCCGCCGTCGGGACCGGGCGTGGCCGCGCCGGGAATGCCCGCCAGCGGCCGTTCCTCCAGGATCGCGTCCACGAGGTCGGCCACGGTGTGCTCGGCTTCCCCGAGCGCCACGGCGGCGGCGCCGCGAGCCAGGTAGACCTCGGGATGATCGGTGGCGTCCGAGCCGGAGACGATCACGGGACAGCCGGCGCGGCGGGCGTGGTCGATCATCTCCAGCGCCGCCTCGCGCATGCGCGAGAGGCACATCTTGCTCAGGTAGTTGAAGCTGTCCTCGCAGATGACGGCCACGCGCGGGGCCTCGGCCGCGAGGCGCGCGCGCCAGTCGTCGACCGAGGCGGCGATCATGGCGTCGAAGAGCGCCACGTCCCGGCCGCGCGATCGCAGGGCCGAGGCCGCGTACAGCGTGCCGAGCGGCGGGTACGGCTGCTGCGCCTCCCAGGTCTTGGCGTCGAAGCGCAGGTAGTAGGACTGGCCGAGCAGCACCTCAGCCACGGCCGTACCTCCGCTTCACCCACCGCGCCAGCACATGGTCGCCGCAGCGGTTCAGGCCCGGCCATGACGCCACCACGCGGTCCGCCGCCCTCGCCGCCGCGCGCACGGCCGGCGGGAGCGCGCGCCACCGGGGTTCGAGGTACGGCGGCGGCAGGAGCACGCCGAGCCCGCGTACCTGCGCCCGCATGAGGTCCGGGCCCAGCGCCCGTCCCAGCGCCTCCAGCGAGTGGTAATACGTGGGCACGTCGATGCCGCCGACCGGCACCATCACGTGGTCCTGGCGGCGGCGGAGGGCCTGCGCCGGACGCCGGGTCAGCGCGAAGTACGCCATCTCCAGGAGGCACGCGCGTCCCATCACCGTGAGGAGGGCGGCGCCGCCCGGCCGGAGGTGGCCCGCCGCCACGACGCCGAGCGCGTCGAGCGACGCCACGCAGTTGAGGGCGCCGAAGTTCGAGACGATCGCGTCGAACTCGGCGCCGAGCGCGTCGAGGAAGGCCGGCAGGCCCTCGAGTCCGCAGTCGAGCACCCGCACGCGGTCGACGACGCCCGCGCGCAGCGCGCGGCCGGCCGTGAGCCGCTGCATCTCCGACGACGGGTCGCAGGCCACGACGTCCATTCCGGCCTCGGCCAGGAACACGGCATCGAGTCCGGTGCCGCAGCCGATCTCGAGCACGCGGCTTCGGGCCGGCAGCCATTCGACGAGCGCCGCCCGCGCGCGCGCCCGCTGGGCCAGGAACAGCGCGCCGTCGGCGAGGCGGTCGTAGTCGTCGGCCACCAGGTCGAACGCGCGCACGGCCGCGCCGCGAGCGTCAGCGGCCATCGGTGCCCTCCGCCGCGGAGCCGCCCACCACCGCCGCCTCGGCGGCGTCGGCCGCGGACACGGCCGGGCGGGCCCAGGCGCGCGCGGCGGCCCGCTGGTACACCGCCAGGACCTGCCGCGCCGCCTGTGTCCACGAAAACGCGGTGGCGCGCGCCGGTCCGGCCTCGGACAGCCGCTGCCGCAGCGCCGCGTCGCCCGCGAGGCGGCACAGCGCGCCGGCCAGCGCGTCGACGTCCAGGGGATCGACCGTCACCGCGGCATCGGCCGCGATCTCGGCGAGCGACGAAGTGTTCGACGTGAGCACCGGCGCGCCGCACGCCAGCGCCTCGACCACGGGCAGCCCGAAGCCTTCGTAGATCGACGGGAAGGCGAAGACGTCGCAGAGGCTGTAGAGCGCCGGGAGCTGCGAGAACGGCACGTAGCCGGTGAAGTGGACCACCGCGCCGACGCCCGCGCGATCGATCGCGCCGGCCAGGTCGCGCGACAGCCAGCCGTAGGGGCCCGCGCACACCAGGTGCTGCGGCATTCCCGCAGCCCGGGCGCGCGCGAAGGCCGCCACGAGCCGCAGCAGGTTCTTGCGCGGCTCCACCGTGCCCACGTAGAGGACGAAGCACTCCGGGAGGCCCAGGTCTCGCCGCGCGCGTTCCAGCACGGCGGGATCGCGCTCCGGCCGGAACGCTCCGCTGGCCGCCTCGTGGACGACGCTCACGCGCTCGGGCGCCACGCCGTGCAGCCGGAGCAGGTCGCGGCGCGTGCTGTGCGACACGGCGACGATCGCGTCCGCTCGCGCGATGGCGAGGTGCTGCAGCGGACGGTTCACGACCAGCCGGCGGACCGGGTGGTACCGCGGGTACAGCCGCAGGCTCATGTCGTGCACGGTCACGACCGTGGCCACGCGCGCGGCCACCGGCATCATCCCGTTGGTGAAGTGCGCGACGTCGGGCGCGATGTCGGCCAGGACGCGGGGCGCCAGGCCCTGCAGCCAGACGGCGCGCGTCGGGAAGCGGTGCCGGTCGTACACGCGGACGTGCGGCGGCAGCGGCGCCTCGGTCTCGATGGGCCGGTTCGAGATGACCACCAGCTCGTCGCCCGTCGCGGCCACCTCGCGCGCGAGGTGCTGGAGCAGGTGCTCCGTGTAGTACCCGACGCCGGTCCGGCCGGGCGTGAGCGTGGTGCCGTCAAACGCGATGCGCATGGGGGAGCCGGGGGGCGTCGAGCGCGGGGGAGCACGCCAGCCCCGCGGTGATCGCGAAGACGACGTAGGTGGGGGTGAAGCCGAGGAACGAGTCCACGAGGCCGTGGCCGGCGATGACGACGCCGGCCGCCAGGACCGGCCCGGCCAGCGCCTCGGCCGGTGCGCGCCGCCACGCGCGCCAGACGTGAACGAGTCCCGCCCTCACGAGCCAGACGACGGCGGCCAGGCCGAACACGCCGGCGCCGGTCAGCGCCTCCAGGTACATGTTGTTGGCGTGGACACGGCGGTCCCAGGCCGCCAGGCCGAGGTACGTGCCGTAGGTCTGGCGGAAGTTGTCGGGACCGATGCCGGCCAGCGGATGGTCGCGCGCGATGCGCAGCGCCACTTCCCACAGCGTGAGCCGCGGCAGCCGGTGCGCCGCGCCCGGCAGCCGGCCGTGCGTGGCCACGGGCGCCGTCGCCGCCGCCTCGCCCGCGATCTCGACCGACGTGCGCGGCGAGGGCACGCCTTCGGTGCTGAGCCACGCGCGGCCCTCGTGCACGACGTCCCACGCGAGCACGTACCGGCCGGGGCGGTCCGGGGCAAGGACGGCGACGGGCAGCGTCGTCTGGCGGCCCGGCGCCACGGGCGCCGGGAACGGCGTCCGGGCGCCCTCGAACTCCACGACCAGGTCCGTGCCGGCGTCCAGCCAGTGGTACGACATCGCGAAGACGGGATCGCGCGCGGACTGCCATTCGAGCCGGCCCGTGTTGGTCACGGTGATGGGTACGTGACCCAGCCGACCCGCCTCGAGGGTCAGCCGCGTGGGGACGTCGTAGCGGGCGCCGTACCAGTCCTGCGCGGTGTCGGTGCTGACCCGGCTGAGCCACACGCCGGGCGATCGCGATCCGGCCATGAGCGCGACGACCACGAGTGCCAGCGTGGCGAGCCGTCCGAGGACCGGCGCGCCCAGCCGCCGGTGGTGCGCGAGCGCGGCCACGAGCGCCAGGCTCACGCCCATCGCGATGAGCCCCGCCCGCGTGAAGGTGGCGACGATGCCCGCGGCGACGAGGCCCAGCGCGAGCATCGGCGCGGAACGGACGACGCGCGGCCGCGACGCGGCGGGTGGATCGACGATCCACCACAGCCCCAGCGCGAAGACGACCTCGAGGTACATCGACGCGACCGTCGGATAGAGGAACGTCGAGGTGGCCCGCACCTGGCCGCCGACGACATGGAAGCCGGGCCGCACGAGCGTGAGCGCGCGCATCACGGCCGGCACCTCGACGAGCTCCGCCACCGCGACGGCCCCGGCCGCCGCGCCCGTGGCCACGAGCACCGCCACCAGCGCGCGCGCCAGGCGCCGCGTCGTGATGCTCCGCATGGTGAGCCACGAAATCAGCGCGGCGGCGGCGAGCCGCCCGCAGTAGCGCAGGGCGTTGCCGATGTCGGCGGGCGCCAGGAGGGCCGCGGCCACCGCGACCGCGAGCCCCGCGAGCATGGGCGCGGCCAGCGGCCCGGGCGCGACGTCCACGCCGTCGCGTACCGCCAGCGCGCCGAGTCCCGAGGCCAGGGTGGCCGCCGCGACGAGCTCGAGCGACGAGAGCTGCAGACCCGCGGCACCGACGCGCGGCAGCGCCACTTCGACGGCCGAGGCCGACGCGAGCAACAGCACGCCTGCTGGCGCGATGTGCCCGAACGTCCGCGCCCGAGTGAGCGGCAGCGCTGACACGACGGGCGCGCGGACTGCAAGACCCATTCCGGTGGAACGCGCGGCACGGAAGGTGCATCGCGATCGCGACGTGGCCAGGGTACGCGCGCTCGCCGCGTGAGCGCGCGGGGTGCCGGTTTCGGAACGTGAAACTACCTTCGGGATTCGTAACTCTCGCCGCCCCGCACGCCGTCCCCGCGGGACGCGTCATCGCCAAGACGGCGGCCGACGTCCTCGGCAAGCTCGTCGCCCTCGCCGTCGTCGTGCTTGCCGCGCGGCGGCTGTCGCCCGAGGCGTTCGGCGTCCTGGCCGTGGCCACCACGTCGGGCTGGCTGCTCGGCGTCGCGACCGACGCCGGATGGTCGATGTTCCTCGCGCGTGAAATCGCCAGGCAGCCGTCCGCGTGGCGCGGCATCGCGCGCCGGGTGCTGGCGTGGCGGGCGGGATCGGCCGGGCTCGGCCTCGCGGTATCGGCCCTCGCGGCCCGGTGGCTGGTGCCGGCGGCCGATCGCCCCGCCTTCGTGCTGCTCGTGTCGGCCGCGCTCGCGGGCGCCGTGCTCGAGACCGCGATGCACGTCTTCCGGGGGCTCGAGCGGGCCGAGGTGGAGGCGGGCCTCCATGCGGCGCAGCGCGGCGCGACGGGCCTCGCGGGCCTGGCCGTGCTCTGGTGGCGGCCGGGGCTCGTCCCGCTCGGTCTGGCGATGCTGCTTCCGCCGCTCGCGGCGCTCGGCGCAGCGGCCGCGGTGGCGCGCCGGCTGCCCACGGCCGGTGGCGGACGTGTCGCGGCCGCGCCGACGACGTGGGCCGACGTCCGGCGGCGCGTGCTGCCGCTCGGCGCCGGCGCCCTCATCTCGGCGCTGTACTTCCGGATCGACGTGTTCTTCGTGGAATCGTGGCACGGACTCGACGCGGCCGGCGCCTACAACGCCGTCTTCCGGCTCGTGGACGCGCTGCGCCTCCTTCCCGGTGCCGTGCTCGCCGTCGCCTTCCCGCGCCTGGTGCGCGCGGTGGAACCGGCCGCGGCGTCGAAGCTCGGCGCGGCCCTGGCCGGCGCGGGCCTGGCCGTGGCCGCGCTCGTCGCGTTCCCGGCGACGTGGATCGTGACCACGGCCTACGGCGCGCGCTACGCCGCCGCGGGCGGGACGCTGGTGGTGCTGTCGGCGTCGGTGCCCCTCTTCTATCTGAACTACGTCCTCACGCATCAAGTGATCGCGTGGGATGGCGACACGGCCTACGCGCGGGTGGCGGCGCTGGCGCTCGCGGCGAACCTCGCCGCCAACGTCGCGCTCGTGCCCGCCTACGGCGCGCGGGGAGCCGCCGTGGCGACGGGACTCACCGAGCTCGCCGTCACCGCCGGCTGCCTCGCGGCCCTGCGGGGACGGCGCGCGGCGCGGGCCGTGCCGGTCGCGGCCGGGGGGGACGCATGATGCCGACGGCCGCCGAGGAGGCGGCCGTCGTGGCGGCCGTGAGCTACGCCGCGCTCTTCGACTATCCGCTCACCGTGCCGCAACTGCGCGAGAGCCTCGGGGTCGCGGCCGACGAAGCCACGCTGCGCGCCTGGCTGGCGGACAGCCCGTTCCTGGGCGCGGCGCTGACATGCCGCGCGGGGTTCGTCTACCCGGCGGGACGGCACGACCTGGCGGGAACGCGGCGCCGGCGCGAGGCCGCGAGCCTCACGCGCCTCCGGCGGGACCGACAGGTGCTGCGGTTCGTGTCAGGCCTGCCGTACGTCCGCATGGTCGCGATCTCGGGGAGCCTCGCGCACCTCAACGCCGAGGACGGCGACGAGGCGGCGGATCTCGATCTGTTCGTGGTCACGGCGCCAGGCCGGGTGTGGCTGGTGACGCTCGTCGCCCTGGTCGTGGCGAAGCTGGCGGGCTGGCGGCGGCGCCTGTGTCTGAACTACGTCGTCTCGGAGGCGGCGCTGGCGGTGACGCCGCACGATCTCTTCACCGCGAACCAGATCCTGCACCTGCAGCCGATCGCGGGCCCCGCCACGTACCGGCGGTTCCTCGCCGCCAACGCGTTCGTGCTGGCGCACTACCCGAACTTCCAGCCCCGGACACCGGCCGCCGACGGCGCCGTGGTCCGGCCGGCGTGGACGCGGGTGGCGGAGGTCGTGCTCGCGCCCGTGGCGCCGGTGGTCGAGCGCGCGGCCCGCGTCGCCTACCGCTGGCACCTGCTGCGGCGCGCCGCGGGCTGGACCTCGCGTGACGGCGTGCGCCTGGAGGCCGAGTGCCTCAAGCTCCACACGAGCAGCCACCGCGCGCGGGTGCTCGCGCGCTTCGACGCGGCCGTGGGCGACGCCGTCCGGCAGGCGCGCGACGCGGTCGCGGACCAGGCGGGCGAGCCCGCGCGGCCTCCGGCGAACACGCCCGGCGCATGGCACTGAGCGAGCGCCGGCCGGTACCGCGTGGGACGCGCACCGTCCTCGCCACGCCGGCGTGGCTCGTCTGGATGGCCGCCGTCGTCGTGCTGGGCGTGGGCGCCGTGGGGGTCGCGCGCGATCGCATGACCCACGGCTTCGCCGCCTATTACACGGCCGCGCGGCTGCTCGCCGACGGACGGCTCGCGCCGTGGGTGTACGACGAGGCGCGCTTCGCGTATGCGGTGCGCGAGACGACCGGCAGCCGCGTGCTCGACGTCTTCGGGCCCAACCCGCCCTCGATGGCGCTGCTCCTCGGGCCGCTCGGGATGCCGGCGCCCGGCGTGGCCCGCGCGATCTGGCTCGCCGTCTCGGTGGCGCTGTGGGCCTGGGCCGTGGCCGCCCTGATCGCGCGCGGCCGGGCGTCGGACGGCCTGCCGCCGTCCGTGCTGGTTGCGGTGGCGATGCTCGGCCCCCCGGTGTGGGCGAACCTCCGGACCGCGCAGGCGTACCTGGTCGTCGGCGCGATGCTGACGCTGTCCGCGCTGGCCCTCGTCGACCGTCGCGACGCGCGTGCGGGGGCGGGTCTGGGCCTGGCGCTCCTGACGAAGACGGCCGGGCTGCCCCTGCTCGTGGCGGCGATCGCCGCGGGTCGGCGCGTCACGGCACTCGCGGCCGCGGCCGTCGGCGCCGTCGGCGTGCTGGCCGTCGCGGTGGCCGCCGGCCCGGACCTGTGGGCGCGGTACCCCGCCGCGGTCGGCGCCTTCGTCGGCGATGGCCGGATCGCGGTGCCCGCCTACCAGACGGTCTTCGGCCTGGCGCGGCGGCTGTGCGTGGCGGACCCGCGATGGAACCCGGCTCCCGCGGCCGACTGTGCGGCCCTGGCCTGGGGCCTGCCGCCGCTGGCCGTCGCCGCCGCCCTGGCCGCCACGGCGTGGGCCGCGCGGACCGCCCGGCCGGATGCCTGGACGGCCGCCGGGCTCAGCCTGTCGGTGCTCGCGCTGCCGGTGGCCGAGGACCACCAGTTCGCGCTCCTGGGGCCGGCCCTGATCCTCCTGCACCAGTCACGGGAGGCGACGGGCGCGCATCGCGGCCGCGCCGCGCGGTGGTGGTTCCTCGTGCCGGCCGCGCTCCTGGTCGTGCCGCTGCCCGTCGCGGTCGGCCCGGAGGCGGCGGGATGGAGCGCGCCGCTCGCGTATCCGCGGCTCTACGCCGCCGCGTGGGTGTGGGGGCTGGCCTGGCGCGCCATGCGCGCCTCGTCGATCGACGCCGGGCGCGCCTGACCCCAGGCCCGCCGCCGCCAGCCGGGCCGCGCATCGGACCAGCTCGTCTGCATCCAGGCCGTCCAGAGCCTGATTGCACACGGCTTCAAGCGCGCCCTGCTCCTGAACGGACACCGCGGCAACCGGGCATCACGCGCGACACCGCCGACCGGATCGACCAGGCCACGCGGGCATCGCCGCGGCACGAAGTGAACTCACGGAGCAGACGTCGTACAATAACGGGTTGTACAGTCCTCATGCCATTCCTCAAGGCGGCGTCCACCTCGGTCGGGTCGAAGTTCCTCATCGCACTCACCGGTCTCGGACTGGCGGTCTTCCTCGTCGGGCACCTGGCGGGGAACCTCCTGTTCCTGGCCGGGCCCGACGCGTTCAATCACTATTCCCACAGCCTCGTGAGCAATCCGCTGGTCTACGTGGCCGAGGTGGGGCTCATCGCGATCTTCCTGCTCCACCTGGTGAAGACCGCGACCGGCTTCGTGGCGAACCGCGGGGCGCGGCCCGAGCGCTACGCGGTGAAGACGTGGGCCCGCCGCAAGAGCGGGCGCAGCCGCAAGAGCGTGGCGTCCACCACCATGATCCTCACCGGCTCCATCACGGCGCTGTTCGTGGTCTCGCACCTGCTCACGTTCAAGTTCGGTCCCGTCTACACGACGCCCGAGGGCATCCGCGACCTCTACCGCCTGCAGGTGGAGGTCTTCAGCAGCCCCGCCTACGTCGCCTTCTACATGGCGGCGATGGGCGTCATCTTCTTCCACCTGTGGCACGGGCTCTCCAGCGCCGCGCAGTCGCTGGGCGTGAGCCACCCGCAGTGGACGCCGCGCCTGCTGACGATCGGCCGCGTGCTGACCGCCGCCATCGCCGGCGGCTTCTTCGTGCTCCCGATGCTGACCATCCTTCTCTCACGGAGCGCGCGATGAGCCTCGACGCGCGGATTCCGGGCGGACCCCTCGCCGACAAGTGGGACCGCCGCCGGTTCGAAAACAAGCTGGTCAACCCGGCCAACCGCCGCAAGTACGACGTCATCGTCGTCGGCACGGGGCTGGCGGGGGCCTCGGCCGCGTCGTCGCTCGGGGAGCTGGGCTACCGGGTGAAGGTGTTCGGCATCCACGACAGCCCGCGGCGCGCCCACAGCATCGCGGCGCAGGGCGGCATCAACGCCGCCAAGAACTACCGGAACGACGGCGACAGCGTCTACCGGCTGTTCTACGACACCATCAAGGGCGGCGACTACCGCGCGCGCGAGGCCAACGTCTACCGGCTGGCGCAGCTCTCGGTGCACATCATCGATCAGTGCGTGGCGCAGGGCGTGCCGTTCGCCCGCGAGTACGGCGGGCTGCTCGACAACCGGTCGTTCGGCGGCGCGCAGGTGTCGCGCACGTTCTATGCGCGCGGCCAGACGGGCCAGCAGCTCCTGCTCGGGGCCTACCAGTCGCTGATGCGGCAGGTGGACGCCGGCTCGGTCACGCTGTACCCGCGCCGCGAGATGCTCGACCTGGTGATGGTGGACGGCCAGGCGCGCGGCATCATCACCCGCAACCTCGTGACGGGCGAGCTCGAGTCGCACGCCGGCCACGCCGTCCTGCTCTGCACGGGCGGCTACGGCACGGTCTTCTACCTGTCCACCAACGCCGTCAACTCGAACGTGACGGCCGCGTGGCGCGCCCACAAGCGGGGCGCCTACTTCGCCAACCCCTGCTTCACGCAGATCCACCCCACCTGCATCCCCGTCAGCGGTGACCACCAGTCGAAGCTCACGCTGATGTCCGAGAGCCTCAGGAACGACGGCCGCGTCTGGGTGCCCAAGACCAAGGGCGACCGGCGTCCGCCCTCGCAGATTCCCGACGCCGAGCGCGACTACTACCTGGAGCGCCGCTACCCGAGCTTCGGCAACCTCGTGCCCCGCGACGTCGCCTCGCGCGCGGCCAAGGCCGTGTGCGACGAGGGCCGCGGCGCCGGCGAGACCGGCCTGTCCGTGTATCTCGACTTCGCCGACGCCATCAGGCGCCTCGGCGCCGACACGATCGCCGCCCGCTACGGCAACCTGTTCGACATGTACAAGCGGATCACCGACGAGGATCCGTACAAGGTGCCGATGCGGATCTATCCCGCCGTCCACTACACGATGGGCGGGCTGTGGGTGGACTACAACCTCATGTCCACGCTGCCCGGCCTCTTCGTCCTGGGCGAGGCGAACTTCTCGGATCACGGCGCCAACCGGCTGGGCGCCAGCGCCCTCATGCAGGGCCTGGCCGACGGCTACTTCGTGGCGCCCTACACCGTGGCCAACTACCTGGGCGGCACCGCGACGCCTGCCGTGTCCACGGACCACGACGCCTTCAAGGAGGCCGCCGCGGCCGCGCAGGCGCGCATCGACAAGGTGCTCGCGGTGAAAGGTTCCCGGACGGTCCGCGACTTCCACCGGGCGATCGGGGCCATCTGCTGGGATCACGTCGGCATGGCGCGCACCGAGGCGGGCCTCACCGGGGCGCTCGCGCAGATCCGGGCGCTTCGCGACGAGTTCTGGCAGAACGTGACGGTGCCGGGCGAGAAGTCGAACCTGAACCCCTCGCTCGACTACGCCGGCCGCGTGGCCGACTACATGGAGTTCGCCGAGCTCCTGGCGCTCGACGCCCTCGAGCGGCGCGAGTCCTGCGGCGGCCACTTCCGCGAGGAGTACCAGACGCCGGACGGCGAGGCCATGCGCCGCGACGACGACTTCGCGTACGTGGCGGCCTGGGAGTTCACGGGGGTCGGCGTGCCGCCCGTCATGCACAAGGAAACGCTGGTCTTCGACGAGGTGCACCCGTCGCAGCGCAGCTACAAGTAGGGACAGGGACCACGCGATGTCGATGACCGTCACGTTGAGGGTCTGGCGCCAGGCCGGTCCGGCCGCCCAGGGACGCCTCGAGACCTACACGGCCGCGAACGTGCACCCGGACATGTCGTTCCTGGAGATGCTGGACGTCGTGAACGACGACCTGACGCGGCAGGGGAAGGACCCGATCGCGTTCGACTCCGACTGCCGCGAGGGCATCTGCGGGAGCTGCGGGCTCGTCATCGACGGGCTGCCGCACGGGCCCGATCCCGGCGCCACGACGTGCCAGGTCCACATGCGGCGCTTCAAGGACGGCGACACCATCACGATCGAGCCGTTCCGGGCCAAGGCCTTCCCGGTGCTCAAGGATCTCGTGGTGGACCGCGGCGCGTTCGACCGGATCATCGCCGCCGGCGGCTACGTGTCCATGAACGTCGGCGGAGCGCCGGACGCCAACGCGCTCCCCATCGCGAAGGACGTCGCCGACGAGGCCATGGACTACGCGCAGTGCATCGGCTGCGGCGCGTGCGTCGCCGCCTGCAAGAACGCCGCGGCCCATCTCTTCACGTCGGCCAAGATCAGCCACCTCGGCGTCCTGCCGCAGGGCGACCCCGAGCGGCTGCGTCGCGCCGAGCGGATGGTGGCGCAGATGGACACCGAGGGCTTCGGCGCGTGCTCGAACGAAGGCGAGTGCGAGGCCGTCTGCCCGAAGGAAATCTCCATCGCCAGCATCGCCCGGATGCACCGCGACTTCCTGCGCGCCGCGCTGACACGCTGAGTCGGTACCACTGCGGCGCATGCCCACCGTCGCCGAAGCGCTCGCGTTCGTCAGGAGTCCGGGCACGTCCGATGCCCAGCTCAGACGTGCCTGCGGGATTCTGCATCTGGCGGACGGCGGCTCGACCGACGACGTGCGGGCCCGTCTTCTCGAGGTCCTCGGGACGATGCAGACGGGCGAGTTCGTCGTGTGCCTGAACCCCAGGCTGATTCATCCCGACCGCTGAGTCTCCGCCCGGCCAGCGCCCGCGATTGTAAGATGGCGGCCATGCGCCTGGCCGCGACGGCTGGCATCGCCCTGGCCTGCGCCGCTGCCCTGCGCGCGGCCGCGCAGCCGTCCGATCCCTTCGCCGGCGTCGCGTCGGCGATCCACGCGGAGATGGCGCAGGCGGGCATCCCCGGTGCGGCCGTCGCCGTCGTCGCCGGAAACCAGGTCGTGTGGACGGCGGGCTTCGGTGTGGCCAACACCGAGACCGAAGCGCCCGTCACCCCGGACACGCTCTTCCAGATCGGGTCGGTCACCAAGACGCTCACGGCGGCTGCGATCCTGGTCGCCGCGGCGGAGGGCGTGGTGGCGCTGGACCAGCCCGTCGCCACCTACGTGACCGGGTTGACGCCCTGCGTGGGCACGCCGACGCTGGCGCAGCTCCTCTCGCACACGGGCGGCCTCATCGACGAGCCCGACGAGTTCGGCCCGCAAGGCGAAGACGGCCTCGGCGCCTACCAGCGCACGTGGACCGGCGAGTACTGCTTCCTGCCGCCCGGGCGCGCGTTCTCGTACTCGAACTCGGGCTTCGCCTTGGCGGGCCTCGCCTTGCAGGAGGCGGACGGGACGCCGTTCGCCGAGGTGATGAAGGCGCGCGTGCTCGGACCGCTGGGCATGACGCGAACGACGTTTCGCCCCACCGAGGCGATGACTCGGCCGCTGGCGGTGGGTCACAAGAAGATGGCCGACGGGACGTTCGAGGTAGTGCGGCCACTGGCGAACGACGCGCGCCTGTGGCCGGCCGGCACGCTCTACTCGAGCGCGAACGAGATGGCGCGGCTCGTCGTGGCGCTGGGGAACGACGGCATCGTCGAGGGCCGGCAGGCGCTGCCGCCCGGGGTCGGTGCGAGGATGCGGCGCGGGCAGGCGGACGTACCCACGAACGGTGAGGCGTACGGCCAGGGGCTCTTCCTCCGCCCGGCGCAGGGTCGCTACGGCCACGGGGGCACCATGACGGGTTACGCCGCACAGCTGACCGTGCGCGGGCAGGTCGGTCTCGTCGCGTTGACCAACGCCGACGCCGTGGACGTCGACGGGCTCGTCGGTCGTCTCTGGCCGGAGGTGCTCGACGCGGAGCCCGTGGCCCGGCACCTGGCGGCCCTCCGTCGGGCCGCGGCCGACTCCGGACCACCGTCGCCCCCGCTCGTCGAAGGCACGCCGGCCCTGCGCGCAGGCCCTCTGACGTCTGAGGAAGCCGCGCGCTATCTGGGACGCTTCGCCAATCCCCGCCGCTTCACCGTGGAGGTGGTGGCCCGCGGGCCGGCGCTGATCCTGAAGCGGTTCGGCCGCGACTTCCCGATGCGCGCCCTGGCCACGCCGGGGCGGTTTCTGGTGGACCTGCCGCGCGGCGGCACCGAGACGATCGTGTTCGGCCTCGGGCCCGATGGCCGCGCCGACTACCTGCAGATGAACGTGTGGGCGCTGGCCCGCCTGCCCTGATGGTCGGCCGCGGCGTCCGGCGCTCTTCTCCAGGGACGGGCTGGTATGATCGGCCGCCGCCCGACCCTGGAGGTCCCATGCGCATCGCCCTTGCCGCCACGCTCGCGCTCGTCGTCACCGCCTCGGCCGACGCCCAGACGCTCGGCACGTTCCGCTGGAGGGTCGCGCCCTACGGCAGTGTCCTCAACCTCACCATCACGCAGGTGGGCAGCATCTACAGGCTGGAAGGGTTCGAGCAGGAGTGCGGCGGCCTGAACCTGCCGGTGACGGGCGTTGCCGTCGCGCAATCCAACGGCACCATCATGTTCGGGATGACGACGATCCAGGTTGGCGGGCGCGGCCTGCACACGCTGGCGAGCATCAGCATCGTGGACCTGAACGGCGGCTACTCGGACAACAGCCTGAACAACAATCAGCCGTTCCTGTTCCACACCGGTCCGCCGCCGTGCCCGGGGGGACCGCGATCGAGCCCCACGACGGCCGCCACCCCGCGCGGCGGCGATCTCACCGCGCTGTCCGACGCGATGGCGGCCCTCGAGGCGCGGCTCACGGCGCTCGAGGCGAAGCAGAAGTAGCGCTGCCCCGGCGGACCGCCGGGCTTGCGGTTCGCCGCGGGTATGCTGTCGGGATGATCGACCGTCGTCGCGCCGCCGGCGCAGCCCTCGCCATGCTCGCGGCCTGTGCCGGAGCCGCTGGCGGGCAGACCCCTCCAGGATCCCTGGCGGCTTCGCTCATGGCCGTGGCGCCGGCCGGGGAGCCCTACGTCGTCGCGCCGATCGGGCTCACCGCCAGGGGGCGCGGCATCGCGGCGATCGAGCCGGCGGTGACGGCGCTGGCCTCGCAGCCGCGCATCGTGCTCGTCGGCGGACTCGACGGGGCAGCCGACGGTGCGCAGGCGGTGCTGGACCTGCTCACGTGGCGCTTCGGCGACTTCGTCGAGATGCGCAACCGCCGGCGCTGGCAGGTGGCCGCCGTGCCCTGCGCCCTGCCCGATCGCTGCGATCCGGCCTCCGTGGCCGGCGGCGGCACGCCCGCGGCCGGGCCCGAGCCGGCGTTCCCGCCCGACGGCGGGTACTACGATGCCCCGGAGTTGCGCGAGACGCGCTTCCTGTGGCGGTGGGTGACCATGCTCGGACCGGACCTCGTCATCGAGATCCGGCGCGGCCCGGCGCTCGAGTGGCGGGCCAACCCGCTGGCGCGGTCGCGGGTGCCCGGCAGCGGCGAGGCCGCCGCCACGTCGCTGGCCGGCGCGCTCGGCGCCGCGGCGCCCGCGGGCCTGGCGCCGGTGGCTGCCGTGCAGGTCAGCGGTCCGCCGGCCGACGTGGCGCGCGCGCTTCGGGAGTTCCTGGACCTGCGGCCCACGCCGTCGCCGTCGCCGCTCGGGCGCGCGCTGATGGCCAGGCAGCTCCGGTCGCCGCTCGACCTCGCGCGGCTGCTCGCCGCGCGCTACCCGGCCAATCCGATCATGAGCTACATCCCGGCGCTCGCCTGGAGCGGCGCGTTTCGGGTGTCGGCGATCACGGGCGATCCGCAGTACCGGGATCGGGCCGTTGCCCAGATGCAGCCGTTCCTCACCGGCGAGAAGCCCGCCATCGGCGCGACGCCACTCCTCACGAGCCTGGCCGGCCACCAGGCGTTCTTCGACCTGGCGGCGCTCGGGGGCCACGACGATGCCGACGCGCTCGCGCGACGTGCCGCCGACGCCATCCTGGGACAAGGGCCAGACGAGATCGTCCGCTTCGCCACGTCGTGGACCGACGACATGTTCATGGCGACCTCGGTCCTGGCGCGCGCGGCCGAGCGGACGGGCGAGGTCCGGTACGCCGACGCGGTCGCCCGCCTGCTCACCACGTATGTCACGCGGCTCCAGCGTCCCGACCGCGTGTTCGTCCACGCCCGCAGCGGCCCCTACGCCTGGGGCCGTGGCAACGGGTTCGCGGCGTTCGGCCTCATGGAGGCGCTGACGCACCTGCCCGCGACGTGGCCGGCACGGCCTGCCGTGCTCGAGGCCTTCCGGCGGCTGATGGACGGCATGCGGCGTCACCAGGCCCCCGACGGCGCCTGGCACCAGGTGATCGACGAGCCCGGCACCTATCGCGAGCTGACGGCCACGGCCATGATCGTCGCGGCCATGGCGCGGGGCGTGCGCCTGGGATGGCTCGACCGGAGCTTCGACGACGTGGTGGACAAGGGCTGGCGCGCCGTCCAGGTCCGCGTGACCGACGCCGGCGAGCTGGTGGACGTCTGCACCGGCACCGGCGCCGGACGCGACGCCACCCGCGAGTACTACCTGAACCGGCCGGCCATCATCGGCCCCGACGACCGCGGCGGCGCCATGGCCCTCACCGCGGCGCTCGAGGTCCACGACCTGCAGGCATCGCGATAGGAGGTCCGGATGCGACTCGCGCTCCTCACCCTGGCGGCCGCCGTCCTCGCGGCCTGCAATGCCGACCCGCCCACCCGCTCCCTCGGGCCGCCGACCGGCTCGCCGCAGCCGGCCACGCTGCAGGCGCTGCTCGATGCCGAGATCCCCGCGATCCCGGCCCGCAGCGGCATCTGGGTGAAGCACCTCACGACGGGCGAAGAAGGCGCCGTCCGCGCCGACGACGTCTTCAACAGCGCCAGCGTCATCAAGATCCCGGTGGCCGTGAAACTGCTGGAGATGGCCGACGCCGGGACGATCGACCTGGCCCGGCGGATCTCGCTCCGCGCCGAGGACGTGCGCGGCGGGTCCGGCGTGTTCCGCTACCACGACCCGGGCCTGCAGCCGACGATCCGGGACGTCATCCTGCAGATGATCATCACGAGCGACAACACGGCCACCGATCTGGCCATCGGCCTGGCGGGCGGCGTCGACGCCGTGAACGCCTGGATCGCGAACAAGGGCTACGCCGACGGCATGACCCTCGTGCAGACGACGGGCGACCTCTTCGCGAAGTACAACGCCCTCGCGCCGAGTGACGACCGGAACGCGAAGACCAACGGCGACCACGCCTACTGGCTCGGCGAGCTCACGCCCCGGGCCACCGGCCGCATGCTGGAGGCGATCGAGCGGCGCGAGCTGCCGTCGAAGACGGGGGCCGAGGAGCTGCTCCGGATGCTCCGCGCCCAGCAGTCGGGCGCGCGGCGCCTGCCGCACTTCCTGCCGCCGGGGGTGGCGGTGGCGCACAAGACGGGCGACTTCCCGCCGGTGCTGGCCAACGACGTGGGCATCGTCTACGCGAAGTCGGGGCCCGTCGTGGTGGCGTTCTTCCTGAACGCCATCACCGAGCCCTACGGCGAGGCCGAGGATCGCATGGGCCGCCTGACCCAGCGGATCGTGGCCTACGTGGACCGCTGAGGCGCGCGGGGAGCCGGGTGGCCCGGCCCAGCGACGTCCCGGCCGTCCGGCGGCAGGCAGGCCGCCAGCCCGGCCGGTGCCGTCTCGCGATAATCTAGGGGGATGTTCAATCGCTCCAGCCGGGTTCCATCCGCCTCGTCGCTCGTGATGCCGCTGCTGCTGGCCGCCCTGGCGGGCGCCTGCGGTTCCTCCGGCGGGGCTGCCACGCCGGCGCCGTCGGCCGACGCCTGGGCCGTGGTGAACGGCCGCGAGATCACGGGTGCCGAGGTGGACAAGGCCTATCGCCGCGCCCTGCAGACGACGGCCACGCCCTCGCAGGAGGAGCTCCTCACCGCGAAGCTCCAGCTGCTCGAGGACATGATCGTGCAGGACCTGCTCATCGCGAAGGCGCAGACGCTGAAGATCGAGGTCACGCCCACCGAGGTGGACGCGGCGTTCAACGACGCCAAGAAGGACATCCCCGACGAGGCCTTCCAGAACGAGCTGAAGAGCCGCCAGCTGACGGCCGACGAGATGCGCGAGGGCGTGCGCAAGGAGCTCATCGCGCGCAAGGTGATCGAGCAGGAGATCACGGCCAAGGTGAACGTGAGCGACCAGGAACTGTCGTCGTTCTACGAGGCCAACAAGGCCCAGTTCAACTTCCCCGAGGACGCCATCCACCTGGCGCAGATCGTGGTGACGGCCGGGCCCGACCAGCAGACCGCGAACCGGGCGGGCAACGACGCGACGACCCCCCAGGAGGCCGCGCAGAAGATGCAGATGCTCACGGAGCGGCTGAAGCAGGGCGCGTCGTTCCCCGATCTCGCCCGTGACTTCTCCGAGGACCCGGACTCGGCCCCGCGGGGGGGCGACCTGGGCTTCGTGCCGGTCTCCCGGATCCGCCAGGCCCCGCCGCAGCTGCGCGACGCCGTGCTGAAGTCCGAGCCCGGCACCATTCACACCGTGAACGCCGGCGGCGTCTATCAGATCGTCCTGGTCGTGGCGAAGGAAGCGGCCGGACAGCGCGACCTGAACACGCCCGCCGTCAAGGACGGCATCACGGCCACGCTGCGCGGCCGCAAGGAACAGCTCCTGCGCACGGCCTTCCTGCAGTCCCTCAAGAACGGCGCCACGGTGATGAACCTCGCCGCGCAGAAGGTCGTCGAGTCGCCGGGGGCGCTGCCGAGCCTGATGCCCAAGGCGCCCGGCACCGAGTAGCCGTCCCCCCGCGCACCGCGCCGTCGCCGCCGTGGCCCGCTGTTACACTGGCGGGCCATGCGCGCATAGTTCGATCGCCGTCCTGTCCGTCGTCGTCCTCTCCGTCGCGAGGCTGGCAGGCGCCCAGTCGGGTGACGAGCCGTTCTGGCCCGGCGCTCAGTACGACCCGAAGATCCCGACGCTCCGGCAGGTGGTCGGCCACGACCACGGCGCCGAGATCACGACGCCCGAGCAGATGGGCGTCTACCTGCGCGCGCTGGCCCAGGCCGCGCCCGAGCGCACGACGCTCGTGGAGTACGCGCGGACGTGGGAGGGACGCCCGCTGTGGCTGCTCGTCGTCGGGAGCGCCGAGCGGATCGCGGCGCTCGATCGGGTGAAGGCCGACATCGCGCGGGCTGCCGATCCGCGGGGGCTCTCGGCCGCGGAGGCCGAGCGCCTGTCCGCGACGTTGCCCGTGGTGGTGTGGCTGGTGCACGGCGTCCACGGGAACGAGATCAGCTCCGGCGACGCGGCGCTGCTCGAGGCGTACCACCTGCTCGCGGCCCGCGGGGACGCGGGCGTCGACCAGGTGCTGCGCGACGCCCTCGTGCTCATCGACCCGATGCAGAATCCGGACGGCCGTGCGCGGTTCATCTTCCAGAACCTGCAGGGCCGGGCGGCGTCGCCCGACCCGACGCCCTACAACGCCGAGCACGACGAGCCCTGGCCGGGCGGACGGTCGAACCACTACCTGTTCGACATGAACCGCGACTGGTTCGCCCAGACCCAGCCGGAGACGCGCGGCCGCATCAAGATCGCCCTCGAGTATTTCCCGGAGGTCAACGTGGACCTCCACGAGCAGGGCGGCAACAACACCTATTACTTCGCCCCGCCGGCCGATCCCATCAACCCGCACTACACGAAGGCCCAGCGCGACGGGTTCGAGCTGTTCGGCAAGGCCAACGCCGCCCGCTTCGACGAGCGCGGCTGGCCGTACTACATCCGCGAGGTCTACGACGGCTTCTACCCGGGCTACGGGGACAGCTGGCCGATGATGCACGGCTCGATCGGCATGACCTACGAGCAGGCGTCGGCCCGCGCGCTCTCGTTCGCCCGCACCGACGGCACGGTCATGACGTTCCGCGACGGCGTCATGCACCACTTCAACTCCGCCATCACGACCGCGATCACGGCGGCCCGGAACCGGGAGCGGCTGGTGCGCGACTTCATCGACTTCCGGCGGAGCGCCGTGACGGAGGGCGAGAAGGCGGCCGTGCGCGAGTACGTACTGCTGCCCGGACATGATCCATCGCGGACGGCGGCGCTCGCGCGCAACCTGGCCACGCAGGGCATCGAGGTCAGGCGCGCCACCGAGGCCCTCACGATCGGCACGCGGAAGGTGCCCGCGGGTGCGTACCTGGTGTCGAACGCCCAGCCCGCGGCCCGGCTCGTCCGCAACCTGCTCGACGCGGACACGAAGCAGGACGCGGCCTTCATCGCGCGCCAGGAGGAGCGCCGGCAGCGCCGCCAGCCGGACCAGATCTACGACATCACGGCCTGGAGCCTGCCGCTGATGTTCGACGTGGAGGTGGTGACGAGCCCCGCGGCCATCACGGCCAAGGCGGACCCGGTCTCGGCCGCCTACGATGCCCCGCCGCCGGCGCGGACGGTGGGCCCGGCCACGGTCGGCTATCTCGTGCCGTGGGGCGCGGCCGGCGCGGCGCTGACGGCGGAGGCGCTGGCCGACGGCCTGCGCGTCCACAGCGTGGGCGGCGCTTTCACGCTGGGCGGCCGCTCGTATCCGATCGGCACGGCGCTCATCCGGACGGCCGGCAATCCCGCCGATCTCCCGCAGCGGATGTCGGTGCTGGCGACGAAGCACGGCGCCGAGGTGGTGCCGATCGACTCGGCGTACGTGGAATCCGGGACGTCGCTCGGCAGTCCGGACGTGGCGTTCGTGAAGCCGCCTCGCGTGCTGCTGGCGTGGGATGCGCCCACGTCCACGCTGTCGGCGGGTTGGACGCGCTTCGTGCTCGAACGCCGCTACGGCGTGGCCGTCACCGCGGTGCGGACGAGCGCCCTCGGGCGCGCGAACTTGTCGGATTACGACGTGGTCGTGCTGCCCTCGGGCAACTACGCCGACGCCATCGGCGGCGCGGTCCTGAGCCGGCTGAAGGACTGGATCCGCCAGGGCGGGACCCTCGTCACCCTGGCGGAGGCCACGCGGTGGGCCGCCACCACGCAGGCCGGCCTGCTCGACACCAACGCGCTCCTGAAGGACGGCAAGCCCGACCTGCCGCCGCCGTCCGACCAGAAGCCCACGGGCGCCTCGGCGACCCAGGACTACGACAAGGCGATCCAGCCCGATCGCGAACGGCCCGACGCGCAGCCCGGCGCGCTGCTGCGGGCCACGGTGGACACCGACCACTGGCTGAGCGCGGGCCAGGACGCCGAGACACAGGTCGTGATCGAGGGCTCGCGGGTGTTCGCGCCGATCAAGCTGAACGCCGGTCGCAACGTCGTCTACTACGCCGACAAAGAGCACCTGGTCGCCTCGGGCCTCATCTGGCCGGAAGGCCAGGATCTCCTCGTCCGCAAGGCGTACCTGATGCACGAGCCGATGGGGCAGGGCCACGTCATCGGCTTCGCCGAGGAGCCCACCTACCGCGGTTACGCCGAGGGGACGATGCTGCTCTTCATCAACGCGGTGCTGCTCGGGCCCGCGTACTGAGGCCCCCGGGCGGCGGCCATTCCCGGCGCCGTCCCGGCCCGCCCCCGGTGTAGAGTAGTCCCCGCCGCGGCGGCTTCGCGGCGGGGAGATTCACCATGAGATTCGGCCTCTCGGTCACGGCCTCCGCGCTCCTGGCCGGCGCCTCGTTCGTCGCCCTGCACCACGGTCCGGCCGCCACTATAGCCGTCCAGGCGGCCGCCGCGGAGCAGGCCGCCGCCGTCTACTACCCGCCGCCCGGCACGTGGGCGAAGAAGTCGGCGGCCGAGCTCGGCATGGACCAGGCGGCGCTCGACGAGGCCGTCGAGTACGCCAGGACGCACGAGACCACCCGCGAAATGGACTTCAGCGACCAGGAGCGCATCTTCGGGTCGATGCTGGGGTCGGTGCCGAACATCCGCGCCCACACGAACGGCGTCGTCATCTACAAGGGCTACGTCGTGGCCGAGTTCGGCGACCCGACGTGGGCCGACCCGACCTACTCGGTGGCCAAGAGCATGATGTCCACCGTCGCCGCCATCGCGATGCGCGACGGCAAGATCCCGAGCGTGGACGAGCCCGTCGGCCGCCTGGTGAAGGACGGCGGCTACGACACGCCCAGGAACGCCCAGGTCACCTGGAAGATGCATTTGCAGCAGGAGACCGAGTGGGAAGGCACGATGTTCGGCAAGAAGGACGACTTCGTCGGCAAGGCGGCGTTCGGTGAGGGTGAGCGCAAGCCGCGGGAACTGAAGCGTCCCGGCACCTACTACGAATACAACGACGTCCGCATCAACCGGCTCGGCCTGTCCCTGCTGCGGGTCTTCAAGGAATCGGTGCCCGACGTGTTCCGGCGCGAGGTGATGGACCCGATCGGCGCGTCCAACACCTGGCGCTGGATTCCCTATCACAACAGCTTCGTCGACGTGGACGGCCGGCGGCTGGCGTCGGTCAGCGGCGGCACGCGCTGGGGCGGCGGCGTCTGGATCAACGCCATGGACATGGCGCGCTTCGGGTATCTCTGGCTCCGCGGCGGCAAGTGGGGCGACAAACAGATCGTGCCCCCCGCGTACGTGAAGGCGGCGGTCACGCCGAGCGCGAACGGTCCCGACTACGGCTACCTGTGGTGGCTGAACACGCAGGGCAAGAACTATCCGGGCCTGCCGGCCAACGCGTTCGGCGCCAAGGGCGCCGGCAGCAACACCATCGTGATCCTGCCGGATCAGGACCTGGTGGTCGTGTGGCGCTGGCACCGGGGCAACGAGGCGGAGTTCGCCAAGCGTGTCGTGGCGGCGATCCGCCCGGCCTCGATGCAGCAGCACTAGTCCGGAGCGGCGCCGGACCGATGTGTCCGGCGCCCGCCGCAGGCGCGTGCGCGCCCGGCCGTCCGGGGCTACGGGCGCACGACGGCGCGAAACGTCCCGTTGCTGATCGCGGGCGCGTCGACGCGCGCCGTACTCGGCCGGGAGAACGTCCCCGAGATCTCGGTGTCGCTGACGGCCGTGATGGTCACCTTGGCGCCCATCAGCTGCATGCGTTTGGCCTTGGACAATGTGGCGATCGCGGCCTTCGTGGCCGCGTCGTCGTTGCCCTCCGCGGCGGCGAGCGCCGCGGTGTCGATGCCCACCCCGATGAACATCGACCCGATCGGCGACGCCACGTAGTCGCCCGGGCCCGTGTAGTTGTCGAGCACCAGGATCAGCGACTGCCGGCTGCTGACGCCGTTGCTCCGCTGGCTGCGGTTGGCCTCGATTCTCAGCCGGCCGCCGGTCGGCCTGGCGGTCGCCCCGCTGGCCACCCACGCCACGTTGGCGAGGGTCATGGACGCTTCTCCGCGGTCGCGCGGCGGCGTGCGCGAGCGGCTCTGGTCGCCGGCGGCCACGGCGGAGACGGTCAGCGCGAGAGCGATCGACACGGTCAGGACACGCATGGTGCGCGATGTCACTCGATCGTCCGACGGCTGTCAAGGGCCCGCGCCGTGTCGCCGGAGTGGCGGCCGCACCGTCATGCGCCTCGACCGTTTCGACTGGACGCGACCGAACGTCGCGGGACGCGCGACCGCCGACACCGCTCGCGAACGTCGGCCGGCCGCGCTGCGACGCGCGACCGGCCCGAGCGACATCGCGTGTTCGCGGTGACGGCGAGACGCTGTCGAACGTCTGGCTCAGGGATACAGCGGAATGAGCCGCGCCGGGTTGTCCCACACGCCAAGGTCCCGGCCTCGGTGGACGTCGTCTACGCCGTCGAATCGCACGACGACGCCGTTGAGGACCTGCTCGATCGTGTCCGGCGTCCCCGCGACCGTCTCCGGGAACGGTCCGCTCACGCAGAAGCGCGTCCCGCTGCCGCGCGTCGGCGCCTGTTCAGGCTCGATGCCCGGCAGCTCGTGGGGATGCCTGGGCTTCCAGCCGGCGGGATTCGCGCGGGCGACGATGGCGAAGTCGAGGGTCACGGGGATGCCGTCGAGCGCCGCGCCGACGTTCTCCACCAGTTCCCAGTCGCCGTCGAGCGGCTCCACCAATGCGAAGCCGGAGCCTTGGCCCGGCAGTTCGAAGCCCGCGGCGGTCACGCGCGGCCACCCGGGTCGATCGAGCCGTGCGGGGGAGGTGTTGGCCACGTAGAAGCAGGCGACGCTCAGGCCGGTGGCGCCCGCCGGGGCAGTGCCCCAGCGCACGGGGATCGGGGGGTCTGAGCCGGCCGTGGGGCTGGACACGAAGGCGGTGGCGGCTGCCGGCGCCAGGCGGCCCTTCACCACGTGCGCCGACAGGGTGGCCGCACCCACGACGGCCCCGACACACGCGAGGACCAGTAAGCGAACCGACAAGGGTGATGGTCTCATTCGACGTTCCTCCCGTCACGGATGCTCACCGATGCGGCCGCGACTTGGCCATGGAGCGCGGATGGAATTCAGATGAAACCGGAAGTAATTGCGGCGCCGACGGTTACGGCAGCACCTCGATACGGTTGAGGTCATAATGGGGCGCCCTGGGGCCTCGAGATGCGCGAGCCGGAGACGTCGAGCGGAGACAACCGTGTTCGCTTCGGGCTTTTCGACTTCGACGCCCGCTCCGTCGAACTCTGGAAAAGCGGACGGCTCGTGCCGGTCCGTCCGCAAGCTCTCAAGCTGCTCGCCCTGCTGATCGCCAGGCCCCGCGAGGTCGTCTCGAGGGATGAGATCCAGCGCGCCCTCTGGAGCGGCGACACGTTCGTTGACTTCGAGCAGGGCGTGAACCACGCGGTTCGCGAGTTGCGCGCCGCGCTCGGCGACACCGCGGAGTCGCCACGCTTCATCCAGACCCTGCCACGACGCGGGTACCGCTGGCTCGTGCCGTTGGACCCAGTCGCCCGTGACGCGACGCCAGACGCTCCGCCCGATCGGCGGGAACGCGCGTCAGTCGATTCGCCGACTGGCGGGTCCGCCACGGCGGCGAGCGACGCCGTCGTCCCGCCTGCGCCGGTGGTGGGCGGCACGGACGTCACGGCACCGCGCACGCGCGTGAGCCGTTGGGCGCAGGGCGCAGTGGCGGTCGCGGCGATGGTCATCGCCGCGGTGGCCTGGCAGGCGCGGCGTCCGGCCGCCACCGTCGATGCCGCAGCGTCCGCCGGTTCGGTCGCGCTGACGGTGCGCCCATTCGTGTCCCATGCCGAAGCCATCAACGGACTCGGCCTGGCGCACGCAATCGCGGAACGCCTCGGCGGGCAGGCGGACGTGCGCAGCGGCGGCAGCCTGACGCCCGGCGCCGGGAGCGACGGCGACGCCACTCACGTGCTCAGCGGCGACGTGACGCGGACTGGGCAGGACGTGGTGGTCGCCACCGACCTGCGCGCGGCCAACGGCGACGTGACGTGGACCGAGACCTTCCGCGTGCGCGCCGATCGGATCTTCGATATCGAGGGCGTGGTCGCCGAGCGCGTGGCCGGCGCTCTGCGCATGCGGCGCGCGGCGGGTGAGCAGGACCGCCGGCGCCGGCGCTACACGACCGACGCCGGCGCCTACGAGGACTACCTGCGCGGCCGCGCCGCGCTGGTCGCCTACACGCCGGACGGCGCGCAGCAGGCCGTGCGGGCCTTCGAAGCGGCGCTCGCCCGCGATCCCGGCTACACCCTCGCGCTGGCGGGCCTCGCGATGGCCTCCGCCGACATGTACCTGCGGTTCGCGCCCCCTCCAGACGTGGAAGCGTGGGGCGCTCGCGCCGAGACCGCCGCGCGCGATGCCCTCGACCGCGATGGGGAGCTGGCCGAAGCGCACCTCGCGCGTGCGGCCATTGCACGGAAGCGCGAGTTCGACTGGAACACGACGATCGAGGCGAGCCGGCGGGCCCTGATCCTCAACCCCGGCCTGGAGCAGGCGCACCTGTTCGCGGCCGCCGCGTACTACCACCTCGGCTACATGGATGACGCGCGGATCGCCCTCGAGCAGGGGCGGCGCCTCCACGGTCCCGACGTCGTGGAGCCGATCCGCATCGAGGCACTCGTCGCGCTCTTCAGCGGCGACTTCGCGCCGGCGCGTGCGCGGCTCGAGGAGGTGAGCCGCCTGAGCAGCCAGGCCATCGGCGACACGTACCTGGCCCTGGCCTACTACTACTCCGGGAGCGCCGAACGGGGACGCGCCATGCTGGAGACGCTGGCCGCCGCGCCGTCGGCATCCACGGCGGCCCGCGCCGGCGTGGCACTCGCCGCGGTGCTCGCCGCCCAGGGCGACCCGGCCGGCGCGCGCGTGCGGCTGGCGCGCGTGACCGAGCTCGCCTATCGCGACCATCACGTCGCCTACGGCTTCGGCACGGCCTACGCCCAGTTGCGCGACGTGGACCAGGCGGTGACCTGGCTCCGCATCGCGGCCGACACGGGCTTCCCGTGCGTGCCGTTCTTCGAGCGCGACCCGCTGCTGGATCCGCTGCGCGGCCGCGCCGAGTTCGACGGGCTGCTGGCCTACGTGCGCGCCCGTCGCGACGACGCGATCTCGGTCACGCCGTGAGACGCGCACGACCGCATCGCACCGCGGCCGACCGCCGCGATTCCGATACTTCGACCCACCTGGCAGAAGGACAACGACATCGATGACCTTGACGACCTACGTCAACTTCGCGGGCACGTGCACCGAGGCATTCAACTACTACGAGACGCACCTCGGCGGCACCGTCACCATGCGCCTCACGCACCGCGAGGCGCCCGGTCCATCGCCGCTCCCGCCCGACTGGCAGGACGCCGTGCTGCACGCCCGGATCGCCCTGGGCGGCACGGAGCTTCTGGGCGCCGACATCCCGGGCGCCGAGCCGATGCGCAGCGCCTACCTGTCGCTCGGCGTCGAGAGCGACGCCGATGCGGAGCGGATGTTCGCGGCGCTGGCCGACGGCGGACGTGTGCTGATGCCGATGCAGGAGACCTTCTTCGCGTCGCGGTTCGGACAGGTGCGCGACCGGTTCGGCCTCAACTGGATGATCGTGCACGAGAAGCCGAGGCCATAGCGGGCGCCGGTGTCCGTGCGCGCCGGGTGCGCGGCGCGCAGCGGAAGGAAGTGCGCGGAACGCATCGTCTAGAATGACAGCGTGATCACCCGCGGGATCCGTGAGTACGTGCGCCGCGACTGGGCCCGCGTTCGCGAGGCCAAAGACGCGTACTGGGGCGAGCGCATCGGCCGGATGGGTGCCGCCGATGGCTTCCGCATCGCGGAGGAGTTGAGACGCCAGGCGCGGCTCCACGACCCGGACTGGCCGCACCCCCACGAACGCCAGGCCGACCTCGAGACGCACGTCCGCGTGTCCGCACTGCTTCGACGTGCCGATCGAGCCCGCCGCGCGTGAACGGCTCGCCGCGCTGGCCGCGGCCCTGAAGGGGTGGGGGGACTGGTAGGTCTTCGGAGCCCAGGCCGTCGTCGCGTATGGGGTGCCGCGGCTGAGCGCCGACGTCGATGTGACAATTCGGCTGACGGCCGAGACGCCCGCCGAGTTCGTCGAGGCCTTGCACACCCGCGGATTCACCTTGCGAGTGCCAGAGCCCGGCTTCATCGAGCGCACGCGCGTCATACCGTTCGTCCACGACGCCACCGGAATGCCGCTCGACATCGTTCTCGCCGGTTCCGGGTTGGAGGACATGTTCCTCGCCAGGGCGCGCCCAGTCGACATCGGTGGGACGATCGTGCCCATGCTCGATATCGAGGACCTGGTCATCGCGAAGGTGCTGGCCGGCAGGCCGAAGGACGTCGACGACGCGGCCGCGCTGTGGCACGTCCACCGATTCCGAATGGATGCGGCACGCATGCGAGACGTGCTGGCGCACCTCGAGGACGCGCGCGGCCAGAGCGATTTGGTGCCGCATTCGACGCCATCGCCAGGGCGCGCGAGCGTCCTTCGTAGTCCAGGCCAGGCGCCGCGCCGTCGGCCACTGATGTAGGTCGACACTACGGCGTTGATGAGGAGTTGAACACACAATGCACGCAAACCGTCCCGGTGCTATGCGTTATGTCGAGTGCGCGCGGCGATCGACGACGCTGGACGCATGGCGGACTGGGCGAGCCGCCGCTCCTGCGTCAGACCGCGTCCATTAAGGTGAAGGTTCCGTGTTGCTCTGAGATCGTCACTGATTCTGCTCCGAGCTCGACGCCAGACGTGTCGACTATGTGGATCGTGATCGTCAAGGGGTAATTCCGCTGACTTGGTGTTCGGAGACGCGCGTCATACTCCCGCGCGCGCTGCATGCGGGGCGCCTTCTGATACGCGGTGGCGGAGAGTGCCTCAAACTCAAGCGACTCGATTACGAGCCGAACGCCAAGTGGGCCTACCGCCCGAACGAACAAGTTCGAGGTTGACTCCACTCCATTCCAAAACTCAAGCGCGTACGTCTCGCGCTCAAGTGAAAACTCCGAGACGCTCCCACACGTGGCGTTCCGTAGACCGGTCTGCCGAGGTCCGGCCGACTGCACGCCAACTGGCCCTGAGACTTCGAGCCACGTGCACGCATATTGCTTCTCTTGCATCATCAGCGATGCGCATCCTTGGCCAGCCACAAGAGCTATGCTGACAGCCCACACGGTTCTTGAACATCGATTCACGGCGTCACTCCGAAGTAGACAGGCGGCACGGGCTTCGCCCAGCCCGGAAACTCAAAATTGCGGAAGGGATTTACTCCGACCGCCTCGGCCGGAACTGCGTCGAGCAGCCCCTTGGCGAAGGAATTTGAGTAATACGCTCCGGGAAATGGTTCCATGTTCCTGACCTGGGCGCGAGCTCGTGCGCTCCAAGGCCCTGTCGAGCGTCCCGTCGGTTCCCGAGGACGCCGAGCCTTAGCCTCGCCCGACGACCATTGAAATATTGCCCTCCGACCTTGCACGCTCGCACCGGCTATCTCGCGCGCGCGACGGTTCTTCTGACATCGTCGAGCGTGAGACCAGAGAAGTTCATCGATCTGTCCGGCACACCACGAAGCCCGCCCGCAGTGACGGCATAGGGCGCCCCGATCGCGTTCACGCTGGTGACATCGGGTGCCGCGGCGTCCTTCGCAAACACCAGCATATCCTGGCCAACAGCGAACGGCATGCGGTGCCTCACGTGGACGGTCACGCCGTTCAGAACGAGCGTCCCGTAGTCGTCGCGGAGCGAGCGCCGGCTGCCGACCGTGGGACCAACGCCTGGCTCTGCCTTCAAGACCTCGACCACGACGCCCGAAAACGTTGTCACGACGGCTCGTCCATCGGCGACGAGGTGGGAATCTACGGCATCTAGCCGCATTATCCAGACCTGCGGCGATACCCTTACCGCCAAGTTCAAGAGCCCCTCGGGTTTCAGACTGGTGCCGACCCACGACGGGTGCTCCGCTTCGCCGCCTCCCCAGGTTAGAGTCCCAGGACGTGGTGGAAATTCGGTAGGGCGAGCGGCGTAGACAGCCGAGTCGCCATCGCGCATCGTTCCGTGAGTTCTCTCTAGCCGGAGAAGGACGACACGGAGGTGATGACGCGATGGCGAAGCCCAGGATGGATCTGCCGGCGTTCGTTGGCAAGCTCCTCGAGGAACAGGACGGGGACGTGCTGCGGGAAGGGATTCGGGTACTGTCCCAGGCCCTGATGGAGACGGAGGTGGCCGGGCTCATCGGCGCGGACCGCCACGAGCGCACGGGCGAGCGGGCGACGTACCGCAACGGCTACCGGCTGCGGACGTGGGATACCCGGATGGGCACGATCGAGCTGGCGATTCCGAAGCTGCGGACCGGGACGTACTTCCCATCGCTGCTGCAGCCCCGCCGGCGCGCCGAGCATGCGCTGCTGGCGGTCGTGCAGGAAGCCTACGTGCACGGCGTCTCGACGCGGAAGGTGGACGACCTGGTCAAAGCGCTTGGCGTGGATGGGATCTCGAAGTCGGAGGTCTCGCGGGTGTGCGCGGAGCTCGACACGGTGGTGGCCGCCTTCCGGACGCGCGCGCTCACGGGGGAGCATCGCTATCTCTGGGTGGATGCGACGTACCACAAGGTCCGCGTCGACGGGCGCGTCATCAGCCAGGCCACGGTCGTCGCGGTGGGCATCACCAGCGACGGCGATCGGCAGGTGCTCGGCGTGGAAGTCGGGCCGTCGGAAGACCGGGCCTTCTGGACGGCGTTCTTGCGGAGCCTGGTCAAACGCGGGCTGAAGGGCGTGCGCTTGGTCATCTCCGATGCCCATGAGGGCCTCAAGCAGGCGATCAGCACGGTCCTGAGCGGCACGACGTGGCAGCGGTGCCGCGTGCACTTCATGCGGAATCTGCTGGCGACGGTCCCGCACGGCGCCCGCGAAGCCATCGCCGCGATCGTCCGCACGATCTTCGCGCAGCCGGACCACGCCTCCGCCATGGGCCAGCTCCGCAAGGTCGCCGACGGCCTGCGCCCGCGGTTTCCGCAGACGGCCCGCCTGCTGGAAGACGCCGCGGAGGACATCCTGGCCTATCGTCACCTGCCGCTCGAACATCAGCGCCAGCTGCACAGCACGAACCCGCTGGAGCGGCTGAACAAGGAGATCAAGCGCCGGTCGAACGTCGTGGGGATCTTCCCGAACCCCGCGGCCGTAATCCGGCTCGTGGGCGCCATCCTGCTCGAACAGGACGACGAATGGGCGGTCGCCGAGCGGCGCTACTTCAGCGCGGAGTCGATGCAGCAGACGGTCACGCCGTCGCTGTCGACCACCGCCCAGGAGATCCTCGCCGCGATCGCATAGACGGGAGTCAGCTCACGGATTGGGTGATCCGATTTCCACCACTTGACGGGACGCTACCTCCCCAGCCGACGAGCAACACTTCTTCATCGCTTGCGAGAAGCTGGTCAACTATCGGCCGAGAACCGTCGAGAGCGGCCGTCCTGATTCGCCCAGACACTGGTCTTGTGTCCGGCGCGTATGACGGCTGCTCAGCCACCTTCCCGCGCGGGACGCACCCAGACATCAGCAAGACGCTAGTAACTGCTAGTCGTAGAAGCAAGGCGCACCATCCTGATGTCGCATTCAGTTGGTCTGTTCGGTAGCCGACCACCAGCGTCGTCACGAAGCGGATTCTCGGCGTCGGGATCCGCGAGCATATTGTTCATGAGCGTTCCTCCGATCACTTGTCTAAAGTCCTTTGGAGGCTTGGGGAACGGCGCCCACGGATGAGCGAGACCAAAGGCGTGGCCTAGCTCGTGCATCGCGACCTTCCGATAGCCCTTCGTGTCGTAGACGAATGTAGAGTCATCGGCAATGAGAATTGTGCCGCCCGTTATTCGCCGATCCGACGGAGGTACCGGGTAGCCCCAGTATTTGAACTCTCCAGACGTGCCAACCGGCCGGTTATCTTCTGGGTCAGGCATCGCCTGAAAGTCAACCTTCACTATCTCGAAGTCCGCCTGACCGGAGCTGATCTCAATAAACTGATAGCCCAGGCCCTTCGCTACGCTCGCCTTGTGCCATTCATTGAATCCGTCCCGGACGCCTCGCTTCTGGAATTCATCAACGCCGCCGCTCGCGACGCGTGTGAGCCACGGATGCGCGGGGTCGTCGACGAACCTGTAAGTGTACGGCGTCGCTTTCGGCAGGATACCGATGTGCTGGGTGGGAAGGACTACTGCATTCAGCTTCGTATCGAGGCAAGACGAGAAGATGTTCTTCAGGAAGCTCCATACGCCGGCAAGAGCTTTCGACACAGACACGGCCTCGATCTCGCCAGCGGAACTGACGCCGTGCAGCATTTCCTGATCTCGCAACACGAACAATGGGTTGGCGACGTCGGTCGGATACACGGCCGCCACAGTGCCATCCGCCGAGAACTCCGCCAACCCGTTGTCCACCAGCGCGAGCAGGCCACCGCCGTCCAGGCCCTGGACCGGCACGCCTGAGGTTGGCCCAGTCCACTGCGAGCCCCAAGTATCCGTCGCTCGCGCACTGAGCTCGCCATTTGGTCCGTCGGGCAGAAAAATAAGCCCATCGCTGGTCACGATCACGTCTTCTCGACTCGTTGCGTCCCACCCCTGCAGCCAGGGAGCTGGGCGACTCCACGCCACGCTGCCGTCAAGCACTCGAGAGACAAGATCCGAGAGTCGAACGGTAGGAGGCCTCGGATGCGCAGAGCGGCTGCCGTGAGCGGGCCCCGGCGCTGGCGGGTGCTACATGTGGCCACATGTGGCTATACTTGATGGATGGAAACCGGCGTTCGGGAACTCAAGGACAACTTGAGCCGCTACATCCGCCGAATTGAGGCTGGAGAACGTATCACCGTGACCGCGCACGGACGCGTCGTCGCCGAGCTCGTGCCCCCGGCACTCCTCTCGAAGGCTGGCCGTCGTCCCTATGACACGTTGTTGGCCGCTGGCGTCATTCAGCCAGCGATCGACGACGGCGACCCCCTCGAGGACTGGCCTGACATCCGGCTACCGCGCGGCACGGCTGCCGCGTTGATCGACAGCGACCGTGACGAAGCGTAGAACACCGGCCGGCGCTCCTCGTCGGCGGCGGAGACGCGCGGTGGGCACAACCGCAGACGTGGCTGTGGCTCTCCGCTACGTCGAGTCAAGCGCGTTGGTGGCGGCACTGCTGGAACGCGACTCGGCCGCGAGGGCAGCGATTCGCGGCCCAGGAAGACGCGTGTCGTCGTCACTGACGCTCGCTGAGGCGACCAGGGCCGTCATCCGGGCACGAGCGACAGGACGACTGACGGCGGCCGATGAGCGAGCAGCGGTTCGAGCGCTTCAGGTGTTCGCGCGGCGATGCGATCTGGTGTCCGTCACCGACGCCGTACTTGCGCGCGCGGCTCGTCCGTGTCCGGTCGAGCCGATTCGCACGCTCGACGCCGTGCATCTCGCGACGGTCGAGCAGCTCGGCGAACCCCCGGCCCTGATCACCATCGTCACACGTGACGCGCGCGTCCGAGAGAACGCGCGCGTACTCGGCTACGCAACCGAGTAACCGCCCGCATGGGCATCGGTGCGACCCAGTCCTGATCCGTCGCGAAGGGACTACGGCGAAGTTGGGCGGTAGGCGTTGCTTGGAACGGCGGCCTGGGTAACGCGAGCGGCGGTGCGCGCGAGTTGAGTCGACGATGTGCCGCACGGCCTTTTCACGATGGCTTGCGACGCGCCTCGCGAGGGGCGATCATGGGTTCTCCTGGGTCGTCTCACCGGTGATACACTGAGGCATGGCCGAAGTGACTGTCCGAGAGTTGCGGAATGACGGGGGGCGCGTGCTGGACCGAGTCGAGCGGGGCGAGTGCCTCACCGTCACCCGCGACGGGCATGCGGTCGCCGAGCTCCGGCCGCTCTCGCGGCGGGCGCTTCGCGCGGCGGCTCTCCTGGATCGCTGGCGTCGTCTCGTGCACGTCGACGCTGAGCGGCTCCGAGCCGACATCGACGCCGCTCTGGACTCTGCGCTGTGACACCGCGCGCTCACCGACAGCATGAGCGCGGGGTGCTCGACACGAGCACGCTGATTCTGCTGACGCGCCTGCAGGATGCGAGTCTCCTCCCACAGGAGCCGCTCATCACCACGGTGACGCTGGCCGAACTGTCCGTCGGCCCCCTCGTGGCGAAGACGGACGAGGAACGAGCCGCACGCCAGGCGCACGTGCAGCAAGCGGAATCGGACTTCGATCCACTGCCATTCGACGTCGCCGCGGCTCGCGCATTCGGCCGTGTGGCACTGGCGCTGCGCCAGAGTGGTCGTTCAGTCAAGCCTCGGGCCTACGACGTGATGATCGCGGCGACAGCCATCGCGAACGGGCTTCCGCTGTACACCTGCAACCCGAAAGACTTCAAGGGAATCGACGGACTGACGGTCGTGCCAGTCCCGGTACCGACCCCAGTGGTGCTGGAGCCAAAGCCTCATGGCAAGCGCCGAACCCCGAGTCGCGGCGGCGCGCGAACGTCATCCGAGCGTCGCTAACGATCTGTCGCGATGTGGCGATCTTGAGACTCGACCAACCGAAGGCAGGTCTCATCCTTCGCGCGATCCAGAAGGCCGGTGTCCAGGGGGGGCCACGGGGAAGACCCGCAGGGTCGAACGCCGGCGAGGACCGACGAGAGCGCGGGCACCAGAGGTCGCAGGTCCGCCCCGGCGGCGACCGCACAGAGCGAACCTTCGCGTCGCATCATCCGGCGGTCGCCAGCAGACCGGCGCACCGCGGCAGCTGGACGACCCGGCGCAGTCGAGTGACTGCGTTCCCGAGGCATGCGACCAGGTGCAGCACGCGACGGAGCTGGTGCCGCAGACTCAGGACCTGCATCAGCGGCCGAACGACCCGGTGCGTGCACCTTCGCGACCTGCGTGAAGAGCCTGGCGGACCTTCGTGAGCAATCGGCCGACCTGCACTCAGGACGCGACGGAGCGACCTCAGCACCCGGCCGAGCTGGTTCAGCACCCGCCGGACTCGCTGAAGAACCCAGTAGGCCAGGTTCAGCAGCCGATGGAGTCGCTGTCAGCAACCGACGGGCCTGCTGCAGCGATCGTGCGAACCGCCAAATGATTGAGTGCCAGTCAGTTGGCCGCCGTTTGGAGAGGCCTGTGCATCGTCCACTAATGTGAGCACGCACTACTGGTGAAGCAACTCCACCGAATCCTCACGGGGATCCGGGCTTTGGTCACGCCACTTTGCCTGACGCAACAGCGATCCCAGGGGAGCGCGCTCGTCGGCGCGCACCACCGCTCCGGGAGGTCCGCCGGCACCTGGACCAAGCCCACGGCCTGCTGCAGCCGGTCCGACGCGTGCTGCAGGTGATCTGTCGATTGCTTTAGCTGGTCTCTCGACTGCTGCGCGACCTCCGCCCGTCGCGAAAGCGATCCTGCCGACCGCTGCAGTTGGTCCGCCGACGCCGCGTCGAGCGCCAGGCCGGGTTGCCGGGTGGCGTGGAACGGGCTGTTCCGCGCCAGGACCCGGCGGGTGCCCGGTTCGTGCTCGACGCGGGCACTGGCATCAACCATCAGTCATTCGATGCGGCGCGACGTTGCTCGCGCGTTCGGTC
>JAWKHS010000026.1:72500-95198 GCA_041394705.1 Vicinamibacterales bacterium | reverse complement strand
TAGTTGTGCTTCTCGTCGAGCGGCAGCTGCGTCGTGAGGCCGAGCGCCATCCCGCGCGGGATGATCGTGACCTTGTGCAGCTGGTCGGCCTTCGGCAGGAGCACGGCGAGCAGCGCATGACCGGCCTCGTGGACGGCCGTGACGCGCTTCTCCTCCTCGGTGACGATCATGGAGCGCCGCTCGGCGCCCATGAGGACCTTGTCCTTGGCGAACTCGAAGTCCACCATGGCCACGGCCTTCTTGTTCTGGCGCGCGGCGTTGAGGGCGGCCTCGTTCACCAGATTGGCCAGGTCGGCGCCGGCGAAGCCCGCCGTGCCCCGCGCGAGCGTCTTGATGTCGACGTCGTCGGCCATCGGGATCTTCTTGGTGTGCACCCCGAGAATGCCCTCGCGGCCCTTCACGTCGGGCCGGTTGACGACGATCCGGCGGTCGAAGCGGCCCGGGCGCAGCAGCGCCGGGTCGAGCACGTCCGGCCGGTTGGTGGCCGCCACGAGGATGACGCCTTCGTTCGACTCGAAACCGTCCATCTCGACGAGCAGCTGGTTCAGCGTCTGCTCCCGCTCGTCATGGCCGCCGCCGAGACCCGCGCCGCGATGCCGGCCGACCGCGTCGATCTCGTCGATGAACACGATGCAGGGGGCGTTCTTCTTGCCCTGTTCGAACAGATCGCGGACGCGGCTGGCGCCGACGCCCACGAACATCTCCACGAAGTCCGAACCGCTGATCGAGAAGAACGGCACGTTGGCCTCACCGGCCACCGCGCGCGCCAGGAGGGTCTTGCCGGTTCCCGGCGGGCCCATGAGCAGGACGCCCTTGGGAATCCGTCCACCGAGCTTCTGGAACTTCTGCGGCTCCTTCAGGAATTCGATGATTTCCTGGAGCTCGTCCTTCGCCTCGTCCACGCCAGCGACGTCGCGGAACGTGACCTTCTTCTGAGCGGAGGACGACAGCTTCGCCTTGCTCTTCCCGAACGACAGCGCCTTGTTGCCGCCGCTCTGGACCTGACGCATGAAGAAGACCCAGAACCCGATCAGCAGGAGGATCGGCGCCCACGAATACAGGATGGCGGCCCAGGGTGACTCGGTGGGCGCCTTGCTCTCGACGCTGACACCGCGGTCGATCAGGCGATTGGCGAGGCCCTCGTACTGGAACGGCGCGTAGGTGCGGAACTTCTCGAGGCCCTTGGTGACGCCGGTGATGTCATTGCCGACGATCGTGACGCTCTGCACCTGGCCGGCGTCGACCCAGGAGATGAACTCGCTGAAGTTGACCGGGTTCTCGTTGCGCTGGAGCCTCGACGAGAAGTTCCACACGAGCAGCCCAACCACGAACAGGATGGACCAGAACACGAGGCTCTTAGCGGTGGAATTCACGGTCCCTCCGAGCCGGGCACCTCCGACGCGTCCGGCTGGTCAAAAGTCAAGATTATCACGTCACTTGCGCCCGCAGCCGCCACGGCCGCCGAGGCCGTCGCGTGCCCGACCACCCACACCAGGCGCCCCGTGGCGTCGGCCACGACCGGCACGCGCGCCCGTTCTTGCCGCGGCACCTTGCGGTCCACCAGCAGGTCCTGCAGCTTCTTCGATCCGCCGAGTCCCACCGGCCGGATCCGGTCTCCCGGCCGACGGGCTCGGACCATCAGTGGTGCCGGCACGTCCCCCCGAAGGACCACCCGATGGCGTCCGGCGGCCCGGCCCTTCCCGTTTATCGGCCGTTCGGCCACCAGCCGGCAACCCGCGCCCAACTCCGGCAACTCGACGTGCCCAGGGACCACGAGCACCCGGTCCGGGAGGGGCGGCTCGACCGCCACTCCCCTGATGGATAAGACAGCGTCCCCGGAAAAACGTTCCACGCGAAGGCCGGCCGTTTCGGTGACGCCCAGGGTCCCCGACACCACGGCCAGGACGCGCTCGACGTCCGCCAGGTCCGGTGCACGGACGGCGCCGGCCGTCGCCATGGCCCGCCGAACCACCCGTCGCCGGAGTGCGAGCGGGGCGGAGGCCAACACGTCCCCGGCCAGGGACACGCCGTGAGGGGTGACGCGGACGGCACGGGATTCCACCTCGGCCGCGAGGTCTTCGAGCAGCCGGTCCTCGTCGGCGGCGATATCCGCCGTCCTCGCGAGCACCCGGACGATGGCGGGCTGGTAGCGGGCGCGGATGGTCGGCAGCAGCTCGTGACGGACTCGATTCCTGGCCTGCGAGGTGTCCCGATTGGTCTCGTCGTCGACCCAGGCCACGCGGCGCGCCACGAGGTGGGAGCGAAGTTCGGCATGGGAGCACTCGAGCACGGGCCGGATGATCGCGCCGCGTACCGCGGGAATGCCTCGCAGGCCGTGCGTCCCGGCCCCCCTGAACAGCCGCAGCAGCAGCGTTTCGGCCTGGTCGTCGCACGTGTGCGCCACCGCCACGCGATCGGCCGCGAGACGCGTCCGGGCACCTTCGAGAAACGCATACCGCGCACGCCTCGCCGCCACCTCGGGCGAGCACCGCCACGCAGCGGCGAGGTCGAGCACCGGCGCACGATCGACGACCACCGGGACGCCCAGCGTCGCGCACAGGTCGCGCACATGCGCTTCGTCCCGATCGGCCGACGGCCGCATCTGGTGGTTGAGGTGGGCGGCGCCCGCGAGTTCGAACAGACCGTCCGCCGCGAGGTCGCGGAGCAGAATCAGCTGGGCCACAGAATCGGAGCCGCCGGACACGGCCGCCATGAGACGGGCACCCTCAGGCCACAAGCGATGGCGCGTGGCGTGCCGCAGAATCCGTTCGAGTAGGGCCGCTCCCACTGCTTCCCCGGCGCGTCCGCGGACCTGCCGCCCGCCGCGGTTCAGGACGGACAGCCTTCGACCGAATCGGAGGCGAAGGCTGGTGCCGGAGGGCGGACTCGAACCGCCGACCCTGCGCTTATGAGACGCATGCTCTAACCGGCTGAGCTACTCCGGCACGAACCTGTGACTGTATCACGGCCCCGCTGGCGCCTCCCGATCGACGAGCGCGGCCGCGAGCAGCGGAATCATGATCTCGTGGTGGCCGGTGAGGTGGATCCCGTGCCCGACACCCTCGGTCGGCCTGCGGACGACGTTGGTCAGCGGCCGGTACTGCGATCGGAAATCGAGGTCGACCGTCGTCAGCCCCCTCAGGTCGTGGCCGAGGTTGCGAGCCACGGCGACGGCCTTGAGGAACACCTCGGGCAGGACCACCGCGGAGCCGCAGTTCAAATACACACCGCCGGCCAGGTGCGTCACCGAAGCGGCCAGGTGGCGGAAATCGCGGAGGCTGCCCTCGCCGATCGCGGCCCCCGACGCGCCGGGGTGCATGTGCACGATGTCGGTGCCGAGGGCGACGTGAGCCGTGACCGGTACCCCCAGCCTGACCGCGGCGCACAGCACGCTGACGTCCTGGTGCGGCGGTCGACGGGCCGCGAGCCACTCCGCGACCGCCCGACCAAGGCCGGCGCCCGCGGCCACCCCTTGCGTCATCGCCTCGTTGATGCCGGTCCCGGTCTCCTCGGCCATGCCGAAGACCCCCGGACCGAGCGCGGCGTCGACGTCCTCCGACGTGGCCCCGGCGAGCGCGACCTCGACATCGTGAATCAGGCCGGCGCCGTTCAGGGCAACGGCCGAGACGTAGCCGCGCTCCATGAGGTCCACGATCACGGGCCCGAGGCCCACCTTGATGACGTGGGCGCCCAGACCCCAGATGATGGGCGCCGAGGCCTCGCGGGCCGCCGTCACCGCACGGACGACCCTCACGAGATCCCGGGCGGCGAGCAGCCGCGGCAGGCGCTCGAGCCACGCGCCAACGCTCTCGCCGGGCACGGGCGGTCGCGCGAGATCGTCGCGCCGTACCTTGCTGGCACGCTCGGCCAGGGGGTACCGGCGCACCGTGGACAGGTCGACCTCTCCGTATCCGAGCTTCATCCTAGGAGCATAGCCGCTCGATGCGCGCCGGGGACGGGTCGGCCCGGCGCGCTCCCGCGGCGTCGGTGGTCAGAGCACCAGCATGGCATCGCCGTAGCTGTAGAAACGGTACTCGGCCGCGACCGCCTGCGCGTAGGCCTCGCGAACGTGGTCGACGCCGGCGAAGGCCGACACGAGCATCAGTAGCGACGAGCGCGGCACGTGGAAGTTCGTGACGAGACCGCTCACGAGTCGGAAGCGGAAGCCGGGCGAGATGAACAGGGCGGTGTCGCCGCGCCCGGCCGCCACGCGCCCGTGCTCGATGGGGAGCGACTCGAGGGTCCGCGTGGTGGTCGTCCCGACCGCGACGATCCGACGCCCCTCGGCAAGGGCGCGGGTCAGGGCGTCGGCGGCCTCGGCGCCGACCTCGTAGTGTTCGGACGCCATCCGGTGTTCCTCGACGTGCTCCACGCGCACCGGCTGGAAGGTGCCGTACCCGACGTGCAGCGTGATCGACGTCCGTTCGACGCCGGCGGCGGCCAGCGCCTGGAACGTGGCCGGGGTGAAGTGGAGGCCCGCGGTGGGCGCCGCAATCGAGCCGGAGTGACGGGCGTAGACGGTCTGATAGCGATCGTGGTCCGAGGCAGCGTCGGCGCGCTTGATGTACGGCGGCAGGGGCACGTGGCCGAGGCGCTCCACGGCCTCCATCACCGGCGTGCCGTCGAGCGTGGACAGCCGCACGAGGCGGGCGGAAGCGGCCCGCTCGACGACCTCGCCGTCAAGACGAACGCCGTCGCGCTCGAACACCAGACGGGTCCCTGGGGACACACGGGAGCCGGGGCTGACGAGCGCACGCCATTCCTCGGCGGCGGCTGACGCCGCCGGAGGTGTCGTCCGCGACAGCAGCAGGCACTCCACGGCGCCGCCGCCCGGTTCGCGCCGGCCGAGCAGGCGCGCAGGGAACACCTTCGTGTCGTTCACGACCAGGAGATCCCCGCGGCGGAGCCAGCGCGGCAGGTCGGCGAAGGCGCCGTGCGCGACGTCACCGGTCTGGCGGTCGAGGCGCATGAGCTTCGAGCTCCCGCGCTCCTCGGGCGGGAACTGCGCAATCAGTCGCGCGGGCAGGTCGAAATCGAAGTCGGAGACGCGCAGGCTGGCACCACGCTGGAAGCGGCCGGAAGCCAAGTGTACCGCCGGGGATGAGGCTCGGCCACGCGCCAGCTGCAAAAAAAGGGGCCCGGGCGCCCCTGGAAGCGCCCGGGCCCAACAGCGGACGGGGTGTCGAATCAGTGGATGCGGACGCTGCCGCTCTGTCTCGGCTGCCGCCAGTCGGAGGCGACGATGGCCCAGAGCAGCTGGTCGTGGAACTCGTCGGCGGCGCGGCGGGCGCGCCGTAGGAGACCCTCCTGCGACGCCCCCAGCTTGCGGAGCGCACCGTTCGCGCGGCCGTTGCGCACGTCCACCCGGAACTCGACGCGGTGACCGCCCATGCGCTGGAAGAACGCATCGAGCACGAGGCGGGCGGCCGCATGGAAGATCGGTGTCCCGCGAAGCTCGGGGGCGATGACGGCGCCGCCCTCCGCGGCGGCGCCGCCCTGGTCGAGAGAGCGCAGCGCAATCAACCCGACGGGCATGTCGCTGTCGGCGGCCACGATGACCCAGCACCGCAGCGAACCCGACCGCCGATCGACGGCGAGCCGCTCGATGAACGACTGCACACCGGCGACGGTCGGCGCTGGGGCATCCGAGACGATCTCGTGGAGCCCGTATTCCGGGAGGGCCGTGAGCAGCGCCAGCGCATCCGCGGGGGCTGGCTCTCGGAGCGTCACGACGTCGTTCTGCAGCGCGGGCAATGCGCGGCGCCACTCGCCCGCGGTGTCGGACACGCGCGGCTGTCCGGATGGGACCGTGGAGGTCCCGGCGGCCGATCCGATGGTGTCGCTGTTCGCCATGTTCACCTGACCGCGCCGAAACCACGTGGACTCCAGACCGAGAACGGCCTGGAGTCCCGTGGGGTGCCGGCCGAACGCTGCCGCGCTGGGGGAGAGGACTCGCTCGGACTCCTCGAGCCCGATGCCATCAGGTGAGCAAGGCCGGGGCCAGACCAAGTGAGCCGGCGATGACTGACGACAATTTCTTTAGAATCAATTATTTATGGCCTCAAGCTCGGCGGAAGGGTTTGGCGCGGCGACCGTGCCAGCTCGAGACACATCCGCGTGTCAGGCCGTGCACGCTTTCACCTAAACAGTTGAAAATGAGCGACTTGATGGCGCGGTCCGAAACGGTACACCCGGATGCCCACCCCATGTCTTCCGATGGCTCGCCGCTAAGCCATTTAAAATCAATAACTTAGCTTGAGCACCCCGGGCAGGCTGGCGTTGCGGGCATGTCCCAGGACAGCACAATCGCGAGACGCACGCCCGCGCTGAAGCGTGGGGCCACCCCGGCTCCGAAGCACTCCGCCGGCGCGGGCGGTCAGAACGCCCAGCGGAGCAGAATGGCGCCCACGGTGAACCCGGCACCCACCGAGGCCACCAGGACGAGATCGCCCTTCTTGAGCCGCCCGTCGAGCACCGCGTCGTTCATGGCCAGCGGAATGGTCCCGGCGGTCGTGTTGCCGAACCGCTCGATGTTGATCACGACCTTGGACCCGTCGAGTCCGATCCGCTCGGCGACGGCCTCGATGATCCGGCGGTTCGCCTGGTGGGACACGAAGAGGTCGATGTCCGCGGCGGTGACGTTGTTACGGGCCATCAGGCGCTCGCAGAGGTCCCCTGTGCGCCGCACGGCGAACTTGAAGACGGTGGAGCCGTCCTGTTTCACGTAGTGCATCCGCTGGTCGACGGTGGCATGCGACGCCGGGTTGAGGCTGCCGCCGGCCGGCATGCAGAGCGCCGCGCCGCCGCTGCCGTCGATCTCGTGGGCGAAGTCGAGGAGTCCCACGTCGGGTGACGACGACGGCCCGAGCACGACCGCGCCGGCGCCATCGCCGAACAACACGCAGGTGGTGCGATCGGTGTAGTCGATGATGCTGGACATCACGTCGGCGCCGACGATCAGGGCGTATCTCGACGAACCGGCCGCGATGAGCTGACTGCCCACCGTCAGCGCATACGCGAAGGCCGAGCAGGCCGCGCTGACGTCGAACCCCCAGGCCTTGCTGGCGCCGAGCTTGGTCTGCAGCAGGCACGCCGTGCTCGGGAAGAGCATGTCGGGCGTCACCGTCCCGACGATGATGAGGTCGATGTCGTCAGGCGTCAGGCCGGCGCGGCGGATGGCCTCGGCAGCCGCCTCCCGGGCGATGTCGGACGTACCGACGCCGGGCTCGACGATGTGTCGCTCGCGGATACCCGTCCGCTGAAGAATCCACTCGTTGCTCGTGTCCACCATCTTCTCGAGGTCCGCGTTCGTCAGGACCTTCGGCGGAACGTAGGTGGCCAGACTCTTGATCTCCGCTCGGCCGATGGGCGTCGTCCCGGGCAGGTTCGCGATGGAAGTCCTCAAAACAGTCCTCTCCTGGGCGCCTGGCGCCCGAAGTACTCGTAGGCTCGCTGGGTGGCCACGCGTCCGCGCGGCGTCCGATCGAGGAAGCCCGCCTGCAGCAGGAAGGGCTCGTGGATGTCCTCGATCGCGTCCGGCTCCTCGCTGAGCGCAGCCGCGAGCGTGTTCACACCGACCGGCCCGCCGCCGAACTTGTCCATGATGGTGCCGAGGAGCCGGCGGTCGATCTCGTCGAAGCCCTGCTCGTCGACGTCGAGCATCCGCATCGTGGCCCGCGCGACCTCCACGGTGATGACGCCATCGGCCTTCACCTGCGCGTAATCGCGGACGCGATGCAGCAGCCGGTTGGCGATCCGCGGCGTGCCACGCGAACGCCTGGCGATCTCGAGCGACGCGTCGGCGTCGATGGGCGTACCGAGAATCCGGGCCGAACGTCGGACGATCACGTCGATGTCCGGGACGCCGTAGAAGTCCAGGCGATGGTTGATCCCGAATCGCGCGCGAAGGGGCGCCGTCAGCAGGCCCGCACGCGTCGTAGCGCCGATGAGCGTGAACCGCTCCACCGGCACCTTCACCGACCTGGCGCCGGGGCCCTGTCCGATGACGATGTCGAGTTCGAAGTCCTCCATCGCCGGATAGAGGATCTCCTCGATCGTCGCCGGCATCCGGTGGATCTCATCGATGAAGAGGACCTCGCCCTGCTGCAGGCCCGAGAGCATCCCGGCGAGATCGCCGGGCTTCTCGATGACGGGGCCCGACGTGGTCCGGATGGCCGCGCCCATCTCGTTCGCGATGACGTAGGCCAGCGTCGTCTTGCCGAGGCCTGGCGGCCCCCAGAGCAGGATGTGGTCCAGCGCCTCGCCGCGCTGCCGGGCAGCCGCGATCGACACCTGGAGGTTTTCGCGGACGCGGTCCTGGCCAATGTAGTCGTCGAGCCGTCGGGGCCGGAGGCCGGCCTCGTACTGCGCGTCGTCGTCGGCGCGTGCGGCAGACACCAGACGGGCGTCGGTCATGCCCGGGCGAGCTCCCGCAGGGCAGTCCGGAGCGCGTCTTCGAAGCGCGGGCGCTCGTCGCCGCCCAGCTGCTTGTCGAGCACCTTGTCCACGGCTGAGCGATGGTAGCCGAGATTCACCAGGGCCGACACGAGGTCGTCTCGGACCGCGTCAGGGGCGATCGGCGGCGCGGCCTGGTGCGACGCCGCCACGGCCGGCAGCTTGTCCTTCAGCTCCAGGCAGATGCGTTCGGCCGTCTTCCGCCCCACCCCGGGAATCCGCGTGAGCCTGGCCAGGTCGCCGCGCTGAACCGCGGCGACGAAGTCGGCGGCCTCGATGCCGGAGAGCACCGCCAGTCCCAGCTTCGGACCGATCCCGCTGATGCCGATCAGGCGCTCGAAGACGTCGAGCTCGAACGCGGTGAGGAAGCCGAAGAGCGCGATCGCGTCCTCACGCACGTGCGTGTGGATGCGAAGCTCGAGATCGACGCCCGGGTCGCCCAGCGCGTAGAACGTGGAGACGGGCACGGCCACGTCGTAGCCCACCCCGTGGACGTCCAGGACGACGCGCGTCGGATGCTTCTCGAGGAGGCGCCCCCGCAGCCACGCAATCATGGTCGTCGAGTGCCGGTCCGCCCGGCGGCGCCCGCCTGCGGCGGCCGATACGCACGCCAGCTCTTGGGCCCGGGCCCGGCCCCGGCGCGCGCGCGAACGGCGACGGCACGTCCTGGCATCTGGTGCGCGTGGCAGAGCGCGACGGCCAGGGCGTCGGACGCGTCGTGGGGCTGCGGGGGGGCGGCGAGGCCCAGCAGAAGCGCGATCATGCGCTGCACCTGGGCCTTCTCGGCGCGACCGTATCCCACGACGGCGCGCTTGATCTCGGTGGGGGTGTACTCGGCGAGCTCGACGCCCGCCTCGACGGCCGCCAGCATCGCGACGCCGCGGGCGTGGCCCAGCGTGAGCGCGCTGCGCACGTTGGTGGCGTAGAACAGGTTCTCGATCGCGACGACAGCGGGCGCGGACTCGCGAATCAGCGCCGACAGGCGGTCGTGGATGGTCGCGAGCCTGGCGGCGAGCGACGGCCCTGACGTGGAGATGGCCCCGCAGACGATGAGGCGGTGGCGGCGGCCGTCGGTCTCGACGCACCCGTATCCGGTGCGTTCGGAACCGGGGTCGATGCCAAACACCCTCACGCGAACGAGGCCTCGATCTCCTTCTCCTCGATGTCGAAGTTCGACCACACGTTCTGGACGTCGTCGTGGTCTTCCACCGCCTCCATCAGCTTGAGCATCTGGGAAGCTTCCTTCCCTTCGAGCTTGATGTAGTTCTGCGGCAGCATCGAGACCTTCGCGGTCAGCGGCTCGATCTGGAGCGTCTTCACAGCCTCCTTCACGGCTTCGAGGGCGCTCGGTTCCGTGATCACCTCGAAGCTGTCGCCGTCGTCGCGAAAGTCCTCGGCGCCGGCTTCGAGCACGGTGTTCAGGAGCTTCTCCTCATCCACGCCGGCCTTCTCGATGACCATGTAGCCCTTCTTCGAGAACATCCAGGCCACCGAGTTCGCCTCGCCGAGATTGCCGTTGTACTTGGCGAGCATGTGCCGGATCTCGCCCACGGTGCGGTTCTTGTTGTCCGTCATGCACTCGATGATGACGGCCGCTCCGCCGGGGCCGTAGCCCTCGTAGTTGATCTCCTCGTACGTCACGCCAGGCAGTTCGCCGGTGCCGCGCTGGATGGCACGCTTGATGTTCTCGGCGGGCATGTTCGCGGCCTTGGCCTCGGTGACGACCGTACGCAGGCGCGGGTTCGAGTTGATGTCACCGCCCCCGTTGCGCGCGGCCACCGTCATTTCCTTGATGAGCCGGGTGAAGAGCTTGCCACGCTTGGCGTCGAGGGCGCCCTTCTTGTGCTTGATGGTGTGCCACTTGGAATGGCCGGACATGGGTGCTGCTCCAGACTGGAAAAAACGCGACTGCGTAGTTTATCAGCCACGGACCGGACGGCGCCACCCGCGAGGGCGCCCCGGCAGGCCCGGCGCTCGCCGTCGCCGGGAGGCCGGAATGCCGATCCCTCGACGCGGCCGCGCCGGAGCGTCAGGAGCGCGTGCGCCGGGCCAGCAGGATCCAGACGTCCGCCCGCGGGTCCCAGGGGCCGCCCTGGTAGTCGCCGAGCAGCGCCTCGACGGCGAACCCGACGGCGGCAAGTCGCCGGGTCATCTGCGGCACCGACAACGTCCGGAACGTGAGGGCGAAGGACCGGCGTCGCGTCTGGCGGCCGCGCCGCTCGATGAACTCCTGGTCGAAAATCGTGAATCCTCGCCGGCGGTCCTGGCGCACGGACTCGACCAGCGTGATGCGGGTGTTCCCGGAGCCGCGCCGTCCCCGCAAGCTCACCTTGTGCTGGTATTCGGACCAGGAAGGAAGGTCGGCGACCAGTTCCAGGCCGAACATCCCTTCGGGCTTCACGACACGCGCCACATCCGCCAGCGTGGCTTTCAGGTCCCGTTCAGACAGCAGCGATTGCAGCACGCCGTAGGGCGCGATCGCCATCTGGAAGGTCCGGTCGGCGAACGGCAACCCACGGATGTCGGCGCGCACCAGACCGGGCGTGACACCCCGCCGCTGCCGCGCCACCCGGCGCATCGCCCGGTCCAGCATGGCGGCCGACCTGTCGACGCCTACGACGTGGACGCCCTCGCGGGCGAGCGGCATGGTGACGCGTCCGGTGCCGGCGCCCAGTTCCAGGACGGGACCACGCACGACCCGGGTCATGCGCAGCCAAAACGGCACGTCGCGGCGACCGAGCGTCCTGGCGTTCTCCCAGTCGTAGAACGGGGCGTAGTCGTCCCAGCCCTGCCAGCCCTCGCTCGGCGCCTTGGGACTGGGACCGGACGCCGGGGTTCCGGACGCCCGTCGGGTCTTTCTGGCCGCCACCGTCACGCCCACGGGACCGGCGCCGCGCCGTCCGCCTGGGCGGCGGCAAGGCGCTGGATGCGCTCCACGAACTGCGCGATGTCGTCGGGAAAGTCGCGCGGCGTGAAGTCGGCGAGGCTGACGCAGGCGACGCGAACGAACCCGGCCGCCAGCGGCCGATCCGACACCGAGTCGCGCATCTCGAACACGTGCCGGAGCCGGCGTGGATTCTCCGCCTGGACGTCGAGGCCCACCCGGAGCAGCGTGCCGATCCGCACGGGGGCCTGGTAGGTGATGTGCGCCTCCACCCGCGGCATGCCGAACCCGTGGGCGTCCAGCAGGTCCTGCCTCGACCGTCCGAGCGCGTTCGCGAACAGCTCTTCTTCCGCGTCCTCGAACCAGCGGAAGTAGTTCGGGAACCACGCGATGCCGGCGGCGTCGCCGTCCGACCAGTGGACCTTCTTCGACACCCAGTAGAACGCCATGCCCGGTGGGAGTATAGCGGGGCCACGGCGCGCCCGTCGGTCCCGCCGGAAACCGCGCCGGTAAGATGTGGCGATGCCTTCGACGCTGGGAGCGAGGAGTGGCGGGCTCGCCGCGGCGTTCTTCCTGGCGACGGCCCAAGGCCCGACGGCGAGTGCTCCGCCTCGATCGCTGGACGAGTTCCGCGCGGCCGCCTCACGCGTCCTCGAGGTCACGGGCGTTCCTGGCGCCGCGATCGCCCTCGTACGAGCGGACGGCATCGAGTGGGCGGGCGGCCTCGGCTGGAGCGACCGCGACGCCCGGCGGCCGATGGATGCGGACACCCACCTGCCGGTGGGATCCCTCGGAAAGACATTCGTGGCGATGGCGCTCGTCCAGCTCTACGAGGATGGCCGCCTCGATCTGGATGCGCCCGTGAAGTCGGTGCTGCCCGAACTCGTGATCGAGAACCCATGGGAGCCGACCGCCCCCGTCCGGGTCCGTCACCTGCTCGAGCACACCGCGGGATTCGACGACACGCGCTTCAGCGAGGCATTCGTGCGCCCAGGCGCCGCGGAACCGCCGCTGGCCGACGTGCTGCGCCTGCATCCGTCGTCGCGGCATGTGCGATGGCCTCCGGGAACGCGGTTCGCGTTCTCGAGTCCCGGCTACGCCGTGGCCGCACGAGTCATCGAAGCCGTCGCAGGCGTCCCGTACGATCGGTTCATCGCGGAGCGCACGTTCGAGCCGCTGACCATGACGAGAACGTCGTTCGGGGTGCCACCGGCCGACGTGACGATGGCGCGGGGCTACGCCACGCCGGGCGGCGCCCCCGTGCCGCTCAAGCGGGTCCTTCTGCTGCCGCCAGACGGGCTGCAGTCGTCCGCCCGGGAGCTCGGAGCGTTCGTCGAAATGCTCCTCGGCTGGGGCGAACACGGGGGCTCGTACGTCATCGATCCGGAGTACCTCTCGAACATGGAGTGGCCCAGGACCACACCCGCCTCGGAGGCCGGCCTCAGGACCGGCTACGGCCTGGGCCTCGAGACGACGCTCGATCTCCCATTCGTGGTGTTGGGGCACGATGCGCGCGTCGACGGCTTCGCCGCGACCTACGCCTATTCGCCCTCCCGCGACGTGGGCTACGCAATCCTCCTGAACGCGTCGTACGCGCCGGACGCCCTCAGGCGCCTGTCGTCGCTGGCACTTCTCTACCTGAAGCGCGGCGTGGCCCCGCCGGCCGGTCCCAGGCGGCCCGTGACATCCGAGGCGCTCGACCGCTATGCCGGTTACTACCACGAGGCCAATCCGAGGCAGTCGGTCACGGAGGGCCTCAGGTTCCCGATGCTCGGCCGCACCATCGGCGTCGACGACGGCCACCTCGTGATGACGCCCATCCTCGGCCCTGCCGAGCGCCTGGTACCCGTCGACGAGGGCCTCTTCCGGCGCGAGGGAGACTTGGCGGCGTCGCTGGCATTCATCGAGACCGGGGACGGGATGGCCCTCGCCGGCGGCCGGATGTACGCCGAGCGGCGCGTCCGCTGGCCAATCGAGGTCCTGCGCGGCCTGCTGATCCTGGCGCTTGCCCTCGTGGCGGCGTCGCCGTTGGCCGCCGCGGGACTGCTGTGGCGGTGGAGGGAGCCCCGAGCCCGCTGGACCACCGCGACGTGGCTGGCGGCCGGAGGCGCGCTGGGCGTTGCCGCGTGGGCCGCGTGGACAGCATCACCCGCCGACCTCGGCGTCGTGGGAGGGCGGTCCACGGCGATCTACGCCGGCACGGCGATCCATCCGTGGTTGGCCATCGGACTGATCGTCGTCGCGGTGTCGTGGCGCGATCGACCTCGTGTGGCCAGCGTCGCCGGCGCGATCGCGGGGGCGCATCTGGGCCTGGCCGCCTACCTGACGTGGTGGGGGATCTTCGCCCTCCAGACGTGGAACTACTGACTCGCTTCGGCCCAGGAGGACGCGCCGTGAACCATCCGACCGTGATCGATCCGCTCGAGGCCGCCGTCTTCGACGTGGCGAAGATGGGCAAGACCACCATTTACGAATCGCCCCGGATGCTGGTCGGGGTGAACGCGTTCGAGCCGGGCCAGGCCCACGCCCTGCACGCGCATGCCGGGATGGACAAGGTGTACCACGTGGTGACCGGCGAGGGCGTCTTCCTGCTCGAGGGGCGGGAACTGCCGATGCGCGCAGGCGACGTGCTCGTGGCGCCGGAGGGCGTACCCCATGGCGTGCGGAACACCGGCGCGACCCGCCTGGTGGTCCTGCTGGTGCTCGCGCCGGGACCACGGGCGTAGCGGGCGGCGCTGGCGTCCGGAGTGCACGCGCCATATCATGCGGTCGAATGGCATCCGCCGCGCTGCGCTCCGTGACTGGCCTCTCGCGGCACTACCGGGTGACGTCGGGCCGGCGCTTCTCGCTTCGTGATTTCTCACCCGACGAGACCCGCGACCTGGCGCTGAAGGACCGTGCGGACGAACTGCTGGCGCACACGTCGGAGCTGATGGCGGACCTGCAGGAGCGCCTGTACGCGCAGGACCGATGGAGCGTGCTGCTCATCTTCCAGGCCATGGATGCAGCCGGCAAGGACGGCACGATCAAGCACGTGATGTCGGGCCTGAATCCGCGGGGCTGCGAAGTGTATAGCTTCAAGGCTCCGTCGAGTGAGGAACTCGACCACGACTTCCTGTGGCGGACCTCCCACCGGCTGCCGCGGCGCGGTCACATCGGCATCTTCAACCGCTCCTACTACGAGGAGATGCTGGTGGTGCGGGTACACCCGGAGATTCTGGCGGCGCAGCAGCTGCCGGCCGAGCTCGTCACGCCGGCCATCTGGCGGGAGCGGTTCGAGGACGTGGTGGCGTTCGAGCGGTACTTGTCGCGTCAGGGCGTGGTCATCCGCAAGTTCTTTCTCTACGTCTCGAAGGAGGAGCAGCGACGGCGGTTCCTGGAGCGCCTGTCCGAGCCGGAGAAGCACTGGAAGTTCTCGCTCGGCGATCTCGTGGAGCGCCAGCGGTTCGACGAGTACGTCGCCGCCTACGAAGACGTCGTCCGCCACACCGCTTCGCCGGTGGCGCCTTGGTACGTGGTGCCCGCCGATCACAAGTGGTTCACCCGTCTGGTCGTGGCCTCGGCCGTCATCGAGGCAATCGAGTCGGTCCGGCCGACGTTCCCGACCGTGGCGCCCGAGATGCGCCGCCAGCTGGCGGCGGCCGAGAAGACCCTGCTCAACGAGGGGCCCGCGCGGCGGGAGCGGAAGGGGCGGCGGCGGTGACGGCGACAACGGGACTGAACGACGCTGGACGGGGCCGCCGGCGGTGCTGGTGGTGCGGCACCGATCCGTTGTACGTGACCTACCACGACGAGGAGTGGGGCCGTCCGGTCCTGAGCGACGACCGGCTGTTCGAGAAGATCTGCCTCGAGGGGTTTCAGGCCGGCCTGAGCTGGCTGACGATCCTGCGGAAGCGGGAGCGGTTCCGGGAGGCGTTCGCGGCGTTCGATCCCAGCCAGGTCGCACGTTTCGGGGCACGGGACGTCTCGCGACTGCTCGGCGACGAGGGCATCGTGCGCCACCGCGGCAAGATCGAGTCCGCGGTCAACAACGCACGCCGGGCCCTGGAACTGAAAGCCGAGTTCGGGTCGCTCGCGGCGTATGCCTGGTCGTGGGAGCCGTCGGCCGCCGAACGTCCGAAGCGCCTCACGATCGCCACCCTCAGGACGATGGCTACGACCCCGACCTCGACGGCCATGTCCAAGGACCTCAAGCGGCGGGGGTGGACCTTCGTGGGCCCGACGACCATCTACGCCTTCATGCAGGCAATGGGATTGGTGAACGATCACCTCGACGGATGCTTCGTGCGGGAGCCGGCCGAGCGGATGCGGCGGAGCGTCGATCGGCGGCAGCCGGGTGCTATTGCTGCTGGACGCTGAACCCCGCCGTCCGCAGCATCGCGACGACGCTGTCGGGGCCGACGAGGTGGGCGCCGCCGACGACGACGAGGCACGGGGCGGGTTCGGACGTGCACGCTGCAATCTGCGGCACCCATGCTCGGTTCCGCTCCACCAGCAGGCGCTGGTAGACCTCGGGTGACTCCTTGAATTCGTCCAGGAGCAGGCGTTCGAGCGCCGGAACATCGCCCCGGCGCCAAGCCCCGACGAGCGCCCCCACGGCCCCTACCTGTGTATCCACGTCCGACAGCACGGCCTTGAGCATGTCGACCTGGACCGGGATCGGCAGCCCGTCGAGCACCGCGATCTGCGACTCCGCCGTCTCGAGCCCCCGCACGGGCCTCGAGGCGTCGACGGCGCGCTCGTAGAAATGGCGATCGAGTCCGAGCTGCGGATCGAAGCCGGCCTTCTGAAGGGCAGGTACGGTCAGGGTCATTGCGGCCAGCCAGGGCTTCATCCGATCCAGGAGCAGCATGGGCAACCCGGCGGCGGCCGCCTTGGCCTCCACCGATGCTCGGGTCTCGTCGTCGAGAAGCGCTGAGAGCGTGCGTCCGTCCGTGAAGACAGCCTTCGCGGCGAGCGGCAGGGCCGCGGCAGGATCTGCCGCGGCGCCGAGGTCCACCTCCTCGATCAGCGTCCGCGATTCGGCAAACGCGCGGTCGAAGACCGGCGGGAGCGGGAAGACTTCTTTGGTGAGCACGTGGACCGAGCCGACGAGCCATGCCACGGGCTTGTCGGCCTTGGTCACCTTCCACACGAAGTGATGGGGCGTCGGCGTAGCGGCGGTCTGCGCAACGAGGCCAGCGCCCGCCAGGAGCACGAACCCGGCGGCGAGGACGCGGGCGAGGTGGTGGGGAGCCGACGGCATCGATCGAAGCCTAGCATGCGGCCCATGACCGGCTGCGCGGCTGATACCATGAATGGCCATGACGTTTCGCGAACGTCTGGCCGGCGCCGTCGTGATGGCACCGATGACGAAGGGGTCGAACCTCCCGTACCGGCGGCTGTGCGTCGAAATGGGCGCGCGGGTCACGCTCAGCGAAATGACCGTGGCGCGCCGCCTGAAGCAGCGGCGCAAGGGCGAGTTCGCGCTGATTCGCCGGGCCCCCGGCGAGACCTGCTTCGGCGTGCAGCTGGCCGGAACCAACCCGGAGGAATTGGCCTGGGCTGCGGCGCTGGTCGAGGAGCGGGGCGCCGACTTCGTGGACGTGAACTTCGGCTGCCCCATCGACCACTTCACGCGGAAGGGTCTGGGAGCGGCCATGGGCCGGCAGCCCCGCCGGATGCAGCGCATCATCGAAGCGATGAAGCGGGCCGTCCAACGCATTCCGGTGACGGGCAAGATCCGCCTCGGTTGGAGCGACGAGGACCGGAACTTCCTGGACCAGGCGAGAGCGCTCGAGGCCGGCGGTGTCGACGCCATCACCGTCCACGGACGGACGCGGAACGCCCGCTACCGGCTCGCGGCCGACTGGGACGCAATTGGACAGGTCGTCGCGGCTGTGAGTGTGCCCGTCGTGGGCAACGGTGACATTCTCTTTCCCCACGAGGTCGACGAGGCGAGGGCCCGGGCAGGGTGCGTGGCGGTAATGGCCGCGCGCGGCGTCCTGATCAAGCCGTGGCTGTTTCGCGAGGTCACGGACGGCTACCGGGACATGGACGCCGAGGCTCGCCTTGCCGTCTATCGCCGCTACGTGGTGTTGGCCCTGGAGCATTGGGGCGCGGACGCTCACGGTCAGGCCCGAGTCCGCGAGTTCCTTCGGTGGCACGCCGCGTTCTGGTGCCGATATGCGGGGCGCCGGGTCGACGGCTCGTGGCCGTCCATGCAGCACCGTGAGCCTGCCGCGAGTGGAAGGGCGCCGCTCGTGGAACTGCTGGCGAGGAGCGACGGCCCGGCGCTGGAGTTCGTGACTGACGGGTTGTTGGCGGGTGTGCCGCTCGACCCCGCGCGAGTCCCGTCTGCGCAGGCTGTCGAGGATCTGACCGATGCCGCGGTCGAAGGGTGAGAGGTGGCGGTGGCGGTCTTGCGGACGGTGAGCGCGGCGATACGCGGCTGCGCCCTTGGCGCCTCGCACGCGTGCGCGGCCGCCATCGCGCTCCTTCTGGTGGCCGGCCACGCATCGACTGGCGTGGCTCAGGGGGAGGCCGTGCCGCGCGTGCTCGAGGCGTTCAGCGCGCTACGCCTGGTCGGCGACTGGTACGAAGTGGCGGGAACCGGGTCGTGGTCTTCGCGGCGATGCGTCTCCGACACGCGCTACTCCTTCCGCGCGAAGGGGCCGGCAGTGTCGGCGTCGCGGGCATGCACGACGGCACTGGGGGTTGAGCGCCGGCGGGGCCTCGCCAAGGGCGACGGCAGTGGCACGGGCGCGCTGAAGCTGCGGTTGGTGTGGCCGGTCTTCGCGACTCTTCCGGCGGCGTGGAGCGATTTCTGGATTCTCGCCGCAGGCAACGGCGACGAGTGGCTGCTGGTGGGCGACAGGGATCGGGCGCGCCTGTCGCTGCTGTCGCGGACCGTCGCGCTCGACGAGAGCGCGTTCGCCAGGGCAATTGCGGCGGCGCGAGCAGCCGGCTACTCCGTCGACGGCCTGGCGCGAGTCGCACACCCCGCCGGAGCGACGGGCCTCACCGCCGGGCGATAGCGGCTGGCTGGCGGCGGTCGGCCTTGTGCCGCTCCAGTTCGTCGAGTGACCGGGGCCAATCTTCTCGCAGCAGCCTCGAGAGTGCGCGATCGGCCAGGAGCCGGCCGCCCGTCTGGCAGTGGGGACAGTAGTTGGCTTCGTTGGAGGCATAGCGAAGACGCTGAATGGCCGTGCCACACGCCGGGCACGGATGCCCGAAGCGCCCGTGCGCCGCCATGCCGGGCCGGAAGGCCGTGACCTTCGTCGGGAACGTCTCGCCCGCGTCTTCTATGAGGCGGTCTCGCCACTCGGCGAGGGTCATGCGCGCGGCCTCGTGCAGCCGGGTGACCTCCTCTTCGGTGAGAGCGTCCGACAGTTTCAACGGGGAAAGTCGCGCCCTGTGGAGGATCTCGTCGGAGTAGGCGTTGCCGATGCCGCTGAACAAGGACGGATCCGTCAGCGCCCGCTTCAACGTGTGCCGCTCGGTCCGCAGACGTCCAGCGAAGGCGGGTCGACCACTCGAAAGTACTTCGAGGCCACCGGGATCGATGGCCGCGAGCTCATGCGCGTCCCTGACGACGTGAACCGCTGCCCGCCGTGTGGATCCCGCCTCGGTGAGGATCAGGGTGCCGTCGTCCATGTCGAGAGCCAAGAGCCCGAGCTTGCGAGGAAGCGGCGCGCCGGCGGACTCCCATCGCAATCGTCCGGCGATCATGAGATGGATCACCAGGCACGGTCCATCCGTCAGGAGAGCAATGCGCTTCCCGATCCGTCGAAGGTCGATGACGGGCTGGCCCTCGAGCGCAGTTGGGGGAGGAGAGACGGACCGTACGACGAAGGGATTCGCGATGCGCAGCGTGCGGATGGTCCTGCCGATGAGGCGCGGCCTGAGTGCGTGGAGGTAGAGCTCGATGTCCGGCAACTCGGGCATTCCGGGCCATCCTACCAGCCAGCTGACGGATGTCCGCCTGGTGGGCCCGTGCTCGTGTTCCCGGCTCGGCGGCGGCGCAGGTCGCAGTGCATGCGGTAGTCGGTTCGTCTAAGCTGTGGCCGGTCATGGGTGACTGGAAAGTGTGGGTCGCGGTCTGGCTCGGAAGCGGCCTTGGCGGGCTGTTCCGGCATGCGCTCACCGAAACGGTGACGCGGCTCACCGAAGGAGGGTTTCCGGCTGGGACCTTGGTCGTCAACGTCGCGGGGTCTGCGGCGATTGGGGCCGTGGCGGCTGCCGTGGCCGGGGGGGGCTGGAGTCCGGTCGGCCGTCACGCAGCCATGACCGGGCTTCTGGGAGGATTCACGACCTTCTCGACGTTCAGCGTTCAGACGATGGCACTCCTTCAACAGGGCCGGTGGAATGCTGCGCTCGCCAACATGGTGTTATCCGTGGGGCTGAGCCTGGCCGGCTGCTGGGCCGGCTATGCCGCTTCTCAGCACCTGATCCGCTGATTCGTCGGCCGTGGCTGACCGTCCAATTCGACGGCGTGGGCGAGGGTCACTTGGGCGGGATCACTTGGCCGTGGAGAGTTCAGCAAGACGCCGCTGAACTTGGGCGTTGGTCGGGAACTCAGCCTTGAGCGTCTCGAGGACTTGGCGCGCAGCCGAACTGTCTCCCGCCGCAGCGAGCGCCGCCGACCGCAGCAGGCCGGCACGGACCCGCATTCGCACGTCATCGGTGGGCACTCGGATTTCATCCAGGCGAATGAGGGCCGATCGCGGGTCGTTTCTGTCGGTGATGAGGGAGTCCACCCGCGCCAGCTGTAGCTCGATTTGATCCGGGAACCGGTCGGCGACGGACCCGATGAGGTCCGCGGCCCGGTCTGGCCGACCGGCCTGTCTGTCCTGGGCCGCGGTGTGGTGGGCTGCCGCAACCAGCAGGTGCCCGACGTCGGCGGGGTCCCCGGATCGGATGCCAATTCCGCCGGCGTAGTTGTAGACGAGCTCCCCACCCTCTTCGGCCGCCTTGTAGAGCACGCCGACCGCGGCGAGGCCCGCGACCGCGGCGACTATGGTGGCGGTCTTCGCGTGGGCGGCCTGGCGCCGCGACAGAGTGGCGGCCAACGCTTCGGCGACCAGCAGGAGCAGGAACACGTTACGCGCGCGCTCGCCCCACTCTTCGTGTTCCACCACGGCGGGCCGTGCCCCTGGGACACGTTCGACCGGCCCGTGCGCATCCGCGCCGGACTTCACGGCAACGAGGCTCGCCAAGGTTCCGAGCGCAACGAGTGTGGTAGCCGCCGGAGACAGCCACGAGGCCTTTGCGAACAGCAGCGAGGCCCATCGGAAGAGGACGCCGACGATGATCAGGGCCACGACGAAGTGGACTACTTGGGGATGGAGGGACGCGAGATTCGGCATCGAGGTGGCGCTCCGGTGACGGGTGACAGGATACCGGAAAAAGAAAAGGCCCGATGCATTTGGCATCGGGCCTCGTCCTTCGAAATATCCCCGGCAGCGACCTACTCTCCCACGCACCTGCGCACGCAGTACCATCGGCGGTAGCAGTCTTAACTTCCGTGTTCGGAATGGGAACGGGTGTGACCCTGCTCCTATGACCACCGGGAAACTTGGTGTCTGGGGTTTCCGCCTCAGCAAACGGGCGGCGGTCTGGCGCGTCAGATATCGACGCGGCGATCCGGCGCCGGCCGGTTGAACGGCAAAGCGGTCTAGCGGAATCGCCCCAGAACATCTCGTTGTGAAAGAACGCTGAATATCCCGAGCCAGTGGCTCGTCGAGGCACTCCCGCGGGAACAGCCATCGACGCAATTGGGGGGTTCTTTGACCACACACCCGCAGCAGGCGAGTGAATATGGTCAAGCCTCACGGCTAATTAGTATCGGTCAGCTCCACGTGTCGCCACGCTTCCACACCCGACCTATCAACCTGGTAGTCTACCAGGAGCCTTCAGGGACTTACGTCCAGGGAGATCTCATCTTGTGGAGGGTTTCACGCTTAGATGCATTCAGCGTTTCTCCCTTCCGGACTTAGCTACCCGGCGCTGCCGCTGGCGCGACAACCGGTACACTAGAGGTCCGTCCAACCCGGTCCTCTCGTACTAAGGTCAGCCCCACTCAAATCTCCTGCGCCCATCACAGATAGAGACCGAACTGTCTCGCGACGTTCTAAACCCAGCTCACGTACCGCTTTAACCGGCGAACAGCCGGACCCTTGGAACCTGCTACAGCTCCAGGATGCGATGAGCCGACATCGAGGTGCCAAACCTGAGCGTCGATGTGAACTCTTGGCTCAGATCAGCCTGTTATCCCCGGCGTACCTTTTATCCGTTGAGCGATGGCCCTTCCATGCGGGACCACCGGATCACTAAGGCCTGCTTTCGCACCTGCTCGACTTGTTTGTCTCGCAGTCAAGCTCGCTTTTGCCTTTGCACTCTACGGCTGATTTCCAAACAGCCTGAGCGAACCTTCGCGCGCCTCCGTTACCGTTTAGGAGGCGACCGCCCCAGTCAAACTACCCGCCTAGCAGTGTCCCGAGCCCGGATAACGGGCTGCGGTTAGAACACCGGAGTCGTAAGGGTGGTATCTCACCGTTGGCTCCCCCAAGCCCAAAAGCCTGGGTTCAAAGCCTCCCACCTATCCTGCGCATACGACGCCAGCGTTCACTACTAAGGTGTAGTAAAGGTGCACGGGGTCTTTTCGTCTTGTGACGGGCAACCGGCGTCTTCACCGGTACCACAAATTCGCAGTGCCACTCGTTGAGACAGCGCCCAAATCGTTACGCCATTCGTGCAGGTCGGAACTTACCCGACAAGGAATTTCGCTACCTTAGGACCGTTATAGTTACGGCCGCCGTTTACCGGGGCTTCAATTCAGAGCTTCGCCTTGCGGCTAACCCCTCCTTTTAACCTTCCGGCACCGGGCAGGCGTCAGACCCTATACGTCGTTTTCGACTTAGCAGAGCCCTGTGTTTTTAGTAAACAGTCGCTTGGGCCTCTTAACTGCAACTCCCTCCCGCTTCGTGCCGCGAGGACACTAACGGTAACGGAGCACCCCTTCTCCCTAGGTTACGGGGCAATTTTGCCGAGTTCCTAAACGAGTGTTCTCACTTGCGCCTGAGGATTTTCTCCTCGCCTACCTGTGTCGGTTTGCGGTACGGGTACCCGAACGTCTCCTTAGAGGCTTTTCTCGGCAGCGTGGCGTCTACGACTTTGCGTCCTTGCGGACTCGCTTCGGCCCCTCAGGATAATGACCCACCGGATTTTCCTAGCGGATCTCCCTACAGACCTCAACCTGGCGCCTTGCGGCCCTCTCCAGGCTCGTATAGCCTCCTGCGTCCCCCCATCGTGATAACGACGTCCAGGTAGTTCCGGAATATTGACCGGATGTGCATCCGCTACGCCTTTCGGCCTCGCGT
>JAWKHS010000026.1:0-67500 GCA_041394705.1 Vicinamibacterales bacterium | reverse complement strand
AGGCACTGATCACGATCGTGGAGCACGAGGAAGTCGTACGCCTGCAGGAGCTGGTAACTGAACTCCGTGAAACTGATCCCCTCCGTGCCCTCGATCCGACGCTTCACGGAGTCCTTCGCCATCATGGCGTTCACGGTGAAGTGCTTTCCCACGTCTCGCAGGAAGTCAAGCAGGCCGATGGGCCGCAGCCAATCCACGTTGTTCCGGAGGAGCGCCGCGTTTGACGCGCCCGGAGAGAAGTCGAGGAATCGCTCCAGCTGGCGGCGAATCCCGTCCGCGTTCTGGGCGGTCTGCTCGAGCGTCAGCAGGTTGCGTTCCTGGCTCTTGCCACTGGGATCGCCGATGAGGCCCGTGCCTCCGCCCACGAGCGCGATCGGGCGGTGCCCCGCGCGCTGCAGCCGAGCAAGCCCCATCACCGTCAGTAGTGAGCCCGCATGGAGGCTCGGGGCGGTCGGGTCGAACCCGATGTATGCCGTGACGGGCCCGGCAGCCAGCGCGGCTTCGAGTCCCTCGGTGCGGTCCTGCAGCAGTCCTCGCCAGCGAAGCTCGTCGAGTACGTTCACGGCCTCACTATATCCGGTCGCCTCTGGGGGCTATGGCCAGGTGTTGCCAGCCTCGGCGCTCGGGCGTTTGCGCAGGCGCGGGCTGCTAACATGTCGGACAGCGGTCATGTCGACGTCCGCCTGGCGGCCCACCCGACGAGCTGTACTGAGAGGCCTCGGCGCTACATCGATGGGCGCGGTGGTCGGTCGGGTGGCGTATGGCGCCTTCTACGAGCGCCACCAGGTCAGGCTCGAGGAGCGCGACCTCGACGTGCCGGGCCTGCCCGCCGCCCTCGACGGCCTGCGGATCGGTCTCATCACCGACGTCCATGTGTCCGCCTCGGTGGCCGACGAGGATGTGCTCGAAGCGGTGCGCCTGCTATCCAAGGCGCGGCCAGACGTCGTGGCGCTCGGCGGCGACTACGTGACGAACCTCGATACGTCGCGCGCCGTGAAAGCCGCGGAAATGCTGGCGCCGCTCGCCGGGGCCCGTGACGGCGCCTTCGCCGTGCTCGGCAACCACGATGACGACCGCGTGATGCCGTCGGCCCTTGCGGAGCGGGGCTTTGCCGTGCTTCGCGACCAGTGGACGCAGGTCGGGATCCGTGGGGAACGGATTGACGTCGCAGGGCTGAAGTACTGGACCCGCCGGCCGGCGGACATCGAGCGTGCCCTGAGCGGCGCCGGCCCGACGACCTTTCTCCTCGCCCACGACCCGAGGCGCCTCGACGATGCCGCCCGCCTCGGCGTCAGGCTCGTGCTGGCCGGCCACACGCATGGCGGTCAGGTCGTGCTGCCGTGGATCGGAGCCTTCGCGGCCCGCCGGTTTCCTGTCGTGGCCGGAGCGGCCCGGAAGGAAGACACCGCGCTCTTCGTCAGCCGCGGCGTTGGAACGGTCGTCGCGCCGATCCGCATCAACTGCCCGCCAGAAGTGTCCGTGCTGGTGCTGCGCGGCAACCGGGCGTGACGACGGCCCTGCCGGTCCCGCGGGCACGAGCCCGGGCAATCGGGCGGGCGGCGACGGTCATCGTGGTTCTCCTGACCGCGCAGTGGATCTGCGGCGCCGCCCTGACGCCGATCGAAAGCCTCCGAGGCACCGTCGGCGCGGCTGGGCCACTAGTGTCCGTGGGCTGGGGCACAGCGGCCCTGCTGCTTGCCGTCACGGCCACACGTGCACCGCTCCTGGCGCTGCTCCCGCTTGGGTTCCTCGCTTTGCCATGGGTGGCGCCACACGCCCCGGCCTCGTGGGTCTTCGCCGGTCCTGCGGCGGCATTTGCCTGGACCGTCAGCGCCTGGACTCTTCCTTGGCGCCCTCCGTCACCCGCAGCGACAAGGGCACTGACGGACGTGGTGGCGGCGCCGCTGGCCCTGGGGGTCGTCTGGCTGGGCATCGCCGCCACGCTCCTGGCGCCCGTCGCGATGTCTGGCGACGCCCCGCACTACCTGACGGCCGCACAAAGCCTCGTCCAAGACGGCGACTTCGACCTTCGGAACAACTACGACGAACGCACCCACGCCCCGTTCTATGCGGGAAGCCTCGAACCCCGACACACCAACGACAGTCCGTGGGGCGAGCAGTACCCGTTTCACGGCCTGGGCACCTCAGCACTCGTCGCCCCGGCCTTCCGGCTCTGGGGCGCGCGCGGCGCCACGTGGACGATGGTGCTGGTGATGGCCTTCGGCGCGTCCATCGTGTGGGAGACCGTTCGGAGCGCCACACACCAGACCGGCGCGGCGTGGTTTGCGTGGGCGACCCTGCTGGGATCTGCCACCTACACGCTGCACGCGGCCGCCATCTATCCAGACGGGCCGGCCGCCGTCGCCGTCGCCGCGGCGGTGTGGCTGCTGTTTCGCGTGCGCAGGAGCGAGCCGGTGTCCCTCGTGGCGCTGGCCCTCGTGGGGGCGGGCCTCGCCGGACTGCCGTGGCTGCATGTGAGGCTGGCGTGGCTCGCCGCGGTCTTCGGCGCCGCGTGCGGTGTGTCGGTGCTGCGCCGCCAACCCGATCCGTGGACGCGCCTTTCGTGGTTGTTCATGGTGCCCGCGATCAGTTTCGCGGGGTGGGTGGCCGCCAGCCAGGTCATGTTCGGAACATGGAATCCGGCGGCCGCGATGCTCCAACGCACCGCCCCTGGGGCCTTGTCGACGGCGCCGGCCGGTGTGTTCGGCCTGCTCGTCGATCAGGAGTTCGGGCTCCTGCCAGCCAACCCGCAGTTCGCGCTGGTGCCGCTGGCGCTCCTGGGCCTGACCCGCGTGAATCCCATGGCGGGGGGCGCCGGCACGACGGCGACCCTCGGCGTCCTCCTGATGTCGAGCCTGTGGGTGTGGTGGGGCGGCGATTCGGCGCCGGCGAGGTTCCTGACCCCAGTGCTGCCCGCGCTGTCCGTGGCTCTAGGCGTACTGTGGGCCGGTGCCGCTGCGGGACTGAAACGCGTCCTCGGGTTGTCGCTGGCCTTCGGCGTTGTCATCACTTCCGCGATGGTGCTCCTTGACGGCGGGGTGCACGCGTACAACTTCCCCGACGGCCGCGGCTCGATCTTCGAGTCGCTGTCCACGGCCGTCGACCTGTCGCTGTCCCTGCCGTCCATGTTCAGACCAGCAGCGACGCTCGGCTCGGAGGCCCCGATTGCCGCCGTGTGGCTGGTGGCGGCCCTCCTGGCCGGTGCGCTCATCGCGGTGTGGCCCTCGCGCTGGCACGCCTACCGGGGACTGTCCGGACTCGGGGTCCTGGCCATCGGCTGCCTTGCCACCGACGCGGCCTGGTCGCTACGGGGAATGCCCGCCTCCACTCCGTCGACGGCCAGCGCTCGCGTGTTGACGGCCCTGGCGGTCCAGCACCCGGCTGCTCTCGCCCTCCTGGGGACATCCCTGGCAGGCCCTGAACTGCCTGGACTGCTCCATCTGCGGACGCCCGAGTCCGTCGCCACCCCCGAAGGCGTGTTGGTCCATGTGCCTCACGTTCCGGCGGGTCGGTACCGGATCCGGGTGCTCCCGCGCGGCCCCGCAGACGGCCTGATGTCCATCCAGCTTGGTCGCGACATCTGGCCGTATGCCACGTGGCGCCTCACCGAGTCACCCCCGCCCCTGGTCCTGGCTGGTGACGTGCACTCGGTCCGCATCGACGGTCCCAGGGACGCCATCCAGGATCTGTGGCTCGAGCCCGAGACCCGGCCGGCCTCGCCCGGCTTCCCCGAGGCGCGCCGCGTCTACCGGGTCGCGGCGGTCGACGTGTATGCGCTGGACGACGCCAGCTACCCCGAGCCGGGGGGCTTCTGGACGGGCGCGAACCGCCCCACGTCGCTCCTGCTTGCGGCGCAGGTGCCCTCGGACGCCGTCATCCAATTGATGGCGGGTCCGGCCGCCGTACGGCTCCACCTCGAGCACGGCGGCCATCAGAGCGACATGGAGTTGCCCTCAGGTGGAACGGCGCAAGCGGCGCTCGGCCGCCTCTCGCCCGAGACGCCTCTGCTGGTCCGCCTCACGACGCTGGGGGGATTCCCGGGCCGCAGCCTCCGTGAAGGCGACTCCCGTTCGCTCGGCGCCTGGGTGACGTTCACCCTGACGTCCCGGTGAGACGTCAGGGGCGGGCCGGCCCAGCGACGGACGGGGGTTCCGCCGGAAGAAATCTGCGGCCGTCCACGCGCCACCCGCCAGCCAGGATCGTCGCCACGGCGCGCGGGAAGAGCCGGTGCTCCTCCACCAGGATCCGCGCCGCCAAGGTTTCGGCGGTGTCCGCAGGCGACACGGGCACGCAGGCCTGCGCCACGATCGGACCGGCGTCAAGTTCTGGCGTCACCAGGTGGACCGTGCATCCTGCGGTCCGCACGCCGTGGGCGACGGCCTGTCCAGGGGCGTCGAGACCAGGGAAGGACGGCAGCAACGACGGGTGGACGTTCAGGACGGGGCCACCAAATCGCTCGAGGAACCTGGCGCTCAGTCGCCGCATGAATCCCGCCAGGCACACGAGGTGCACCCGCCGTTCAAGGAACGCCGCGGCCAGCGCCTCGTCGTACGCCTCACGAGCCGGCCAGACGTGGTGCGGCATCACCTTCGTCTCGATGCCCGCCGCCGCGGCCCGATCCAGGGCCGCCACACCCGGCACGTTGGAGATCACGAGCGCGATGGTGGCGTTCAGCCCACCGGCCGCGACAGCGTCAATCAGGGCTTGGAGGTTGGAGCCCCGGCCCGACACCAGGACGCCGAGGCGGCGCGCACCGCTGGCGTCAGACATAGGTCACGGCCGGCGCACCGGCCACGACGCGGCCGATGTCGCTCGCCGGTTCACCTGCGTCGGCCAGAAGCGCGCGCGCGGTGTCCACATCGGCGCTGCCGACGGCGACGACGAGTCCGACGCCCATGTTGAACGTGCGGTACCGGTCGTCGAATGAGACACCGCCGGCCCCGACGAGCCAGTCGAACACGGGCTGCGAGGGCCAACTTCCAGCGCGAACCTCCGCTGCGGTGCCGGGAGGCAGGATTCGCGGCAGGTTGTCGGTCATGCCGCCCCCGGTGATGTGGGCCAGCCCCTTCACGATGCCGCGTTCCAGAAGCGGCGTGACGGCCCGCAGGTAGGACTTGTGGGGGCGGAGCAGCGCGGCGCCAACGGTCTCCCCCAGATCGGCGACGAGGCTGTCGTGGCGAAGCCCTAGACGGTCGAAGGCGATGTGCCGCGCCAGGGAGTAGCCGTTGGTGTGCAGGCCGTCCGACGCGAGGCCCAGGAGAACGTCTCCAGGCACGAGCCCCTTGCCGTCGATGACCTTCGACCGCTCCACCGCGCCCACGATGAAGCCTGCCACGTCGTATTCGCCGTCGCTGTAGAAGCCCGGCATCTCGGCGGTCTCGCCGCCGAGGAGCGCGCATCCGTTCTCACGGCAGGCCGCGGCAAGGCCGGTGACGATCTGCGCCGCCACGTCTGGCGAGAGCCGGCCGGTGGCGAGGTAGTCCAGGAAGAAGAGGGGCGAGGCGCCCTGGACCAGGATGTCGTTGACGCAGTGGTTCACGAGGTCCCGTCCGATCGTGTCGTGGACCCCGGTCATGAACGCGACCTTCAACTTCGTGCCTACGCCGTCGGCGCTCGCGACCAGCACTGGATCCCGCCAACCGCCGGCGCTCAGGGAGAAGAGACCCCCGAACGACCCGATCTCGGACAGGACGCCCTTGGTGGCGGTCGCGCGGGCAATCGACTTGATGCGGCGGACCGTTTCGTTTCCGGCGTCGATGTCGACGCCCGCACCCTTGTAGCTGGCGCCGCTCATGCCACGGGCTCCGCCTGCGGCGCGGGCATCGGAGCGCCCCGGCCGTCGAGCTTCAACGTCAGCTGGAGGTACGCGGCCTGATCGCGGGGGAACGCGACCGGGTAGCGGCCCGTGTAGCACGACGTGCAGTACCGTCCGCTGTCAGGGGTCACCGCCGCCAGCAACCCCTCGAGGCTCAGATACGCCACGGAGTCCGCCTCGAGGTAGCGGCGGATTTCGTCGAGCGAATGGGTCGCGGCGATGAGCTCGCTGCGCTGGGGCGTGTCCACGCCATAGAAGCACGGGGAGATGGTGGGCGGGCAGCTGATCCGGACGTGCACCTCGGACGCTCCGGCGGCCCGCACCATCTTCACGATCTTTCGGCTGGTGGTGCCGCGCACGATCGAGTCGTCGATGAGCACCACGCGTTGTCCCGCCAGGATGCTCCGGACCGGGTTCAGCTTGACCTTGACGCCAAAGTGCCTGATGGACTGCGCCGGCTCGATGAAGGTGCGGCCCACGTAGTGGTTCCGGATGAGCCCGAGCCGCATCGGGATGCCGGCCTGTTCGGCGTAGCCGATGGCCGCGCACACCCCTGAGTCGGGAATGGGCACCACCACATCCGCCGGCACGGCGGACTCGCGCGCCAGCTGGCGCCCGAGGTTGGTGCGGACATCGCTGACGCTTCGGCCGAACACCTCGCTGTCCGGCCGGGCGAAATAGACGTGTTCGAAGATGCAGTGCGCGGACGGCCCGGGCGGGAACGGCCGTTCCGATCTTGGACCATCCGGGCCGATGATGAGGACCTCACCGGGCTCCACGTCCCGAACGTAGGTGGCCCCCACCAGGTCCATCGCGCACGTCTCGGAACACACCACCCACGCCTCGCCCAGGCGTCCGAGGGCGAGCGGGCGGAATCCATGGGGATCGCGGACGGCGACCAGGCGGTCCTTGGTGGCGAACGCGAAGGAGAACGCGCCCGTAAGTTTGGCGATGGACTCGACCAGCGCTGCGTCCGGATTGCGCGCCTGCGACCGGGCGAAGAGGTGCAGCACGACCTCGGTGTCGCTGTTGGTCTGGAAGATCGACCCCTGCCGCACCAGTTCGTCGCGCAGCTCGCGAGCGTTGACGATGTTGCCGTTGTGGCAGATGCCGATCTCTCCGTGGACGCAATCGATGACGAGCGGCTGCGCGTTGCCAACCGAGCTCTCGCCGGCGGTGGAGTATCGGGTGTGGCCGATGGCAATGTGCCCGGGGAGCGTCGCCAGCACCGGCTGCGTGAAGATCTCGGCCACGTAGCCCATCTGTCGAACGGTCCGCAACCGAACGCCGTCCGCCACTGCAATGCCAGCGCTTTCCTGTCCCCGATGCTGCAGCGCGTACAGGCCCAGGTATGTCAGGTTCGCGGCCTCTGGATGGCCGTAGATGCCGAAGACGCCGCATTCCTCGTGAAGCTTGTCGAACATCGCGACTCTCCGTGGTGTCATGCCGCCGTCCCGGCTGGAGCCGTCACGCCGCTCCGGCCGTCATTCGCCGCTCGATCGCCGTCGCCCACTCCGCCTCCGCCTTCCGCACCGGGACCTGGATTGCCGTCACGCCGCCCAGGTCCACTCGAATCTCGTCGCCGCCGGTCTTCCCGATCACGCGGGCGGGCACGCCCGCGTCGGCGGCACGGGCGAGCACGGCCGCCACGTCCGCCTGGGCCGCCGACACCACGATCCGGGAGGCGCTCTCGCCGAACAGGGCCGCGGCCTCCGCGAGTGGCGCCGGAATCCCGGCACCGGCCTCCAGAGACACCTCGACGCCGATCCCGCCAGAATCGAAGGTGCATTCGGCGAGTGCGATGGCCAGGCCGCCGTCGGAGCAATCGTGCGCCGACTCCACGAGGTCTGCACGGACCAGCGACACGATCAGCGCCTGCAGGGCGCGCTCGCGGTCCAGGTCGAGCTGCGGCGGCATCCCCCGCACGAGGCCGAGGACTCGAGCCAGGAACTCGGACCCACCGAGCTCGTGGAAGTCGTGCCCCAGCAGCACGACAGCCGCGCCTGGCGACTGGAACACCCGAGTCACCGTTCGGGCGGCATCGTCGAGCAGGCCGACGACGCCGAGGACCGGCGTCGGGTGGATGGCCGTGCCGTCCGTTTCGTTGTAGAGGCTGACGTTGCCGCCCGTGATCGGGACGTCCAGCGCCCGGCACGCGTCGCCAATGCCGCGCACGGCCTCGCCGAACTGCCACATGATCTCCGGCCGCTCCGGATTGCCGAAGTTCAGGTTGTTCGTGGCCCCGATCGGCACCGCTCCGGCGCACGCCACGTTGCGGGCGGCCTCGGCCACCGCCAGCATCGCGCCGCGGTACGGATCGAGGAAGCAGTAGCGGCCATTGCCATCGACCGACACGGCCAGGCCTTGCCGCGCGCCCTTGACGCGCACGACGCCCGCGGCCGTTCCGGGCTGGGCGATCGTGTTGGTGCCAACGGTGTGGTCGAACTGGTGATACGCCCATCGCTTGCTGGCGATGACCGGTGAGGACAGGAGACGGTCGAACGCGGCCTGGGGTGATGGCGGCGCGGGCAGCGTGGCGAGATCGAGGTGCTGCACGTCGTCCTGCCACGCCGGCCGCGACATCGGCCGCCGATACACAGGCCCTTCGTCAGTCAGGGCCTTCGTGGGAACGTCGGCCACGAGCGTGCCGTGATGGAACACCCGCACGCGCCCCGAGTCCGTGACGTGCCCGATGCGGACGGCGTGCAGGTCCCACTTCTCGAAGACGGCCTCGACCTCGCGCTCGCGACCGGCCTTGGCCACCAGCAGCATGCGCTCCTGGGATTCGGAGAGCATGATTTCGTACGGCGTCATCCCGGTCTCGCGCTGGGGCACGAGAGACACCTCGACGTCCATCCCGGCGTCGCCGCGCGAGCTCATCTCGGAGGTCGCGCACGTGAGCCCCGCCGCTCCCATGTCCTGGATGCCCACGAGGGCGTCGGTCTTCATGACCTCCAGGCACGCCTCCATGAGCAGCTTCTCCATGAAGGGGTCGCCGACCTGGACGGCCGGCCGCTTCTCGGCCGACGCGTCGTCGAATTCCGCCGACGCCATGGTCGCGCCATGGATGCCGTCGCGTCCGGTCTTCGCGCCTACGTAGAAGACGGGGTTGCCCACTCCGCTGGCAGTACCCTTGACGATTTCCTCGCGACGAGCCAGCCCCAGGCACAGCACGTTCACCAGCGGATTCCCGGCGTATGCCGCATCGAAGACGATCTCGCCCCCGATGGTCGGGATGCCGATGCTGTTGCCGTAGCCGCCGATGCCGGCCACGACGCCCTCGAAGATGCGCCGGGCCAGCGGAGTCTCGAGCGATCCGAATCGAAGGGCATTCAGCAGCGCCACGGGCCGCGCGCCCATGGTGAAGATGTCGCGGATGATGCCGCCGACGCCGGTCGCCGCGCCTTGGTACGGCTCGATGAACGACGGGTGGTTGTGCGATTCGATCTTGAAGACCGCCGTCAGGCCGTCGCCGATGTCGACGGCGCCGGCGTTCTCACCGGGCCCCTGCACGACCCGGGGTCCAGTGGTCGGCAGGGTCTTCAGGTGCACCCGGGAGCTCTTGTAGCTGCAGTGCTCGGACCACATCACCGAGAACAGTCCCAGTTCCAGCAGGTTGGGATCGCGGCCGAGCAGGGTGCAGATGCGCGCGTACTCGTCGTCGGTGACGCCGTGCTGGTCGAGGAGCTGGCGATCGATCACGCTCATGATTGCGAGGACGCTCGGAGAAAATACAGGGCGACGAGGACGTCGGCGATGGCGGCCACCCCGACGCCCGCCGCGAGCCAGTCCCGCACCGACTCGGCCACGGGAAGGACGCCGGCGTAGGCCAGGGCCGCAACGGTCGCCATGACCGCCGCGGATCCAAGGAGTGCCATCCCGACGATGCGGGCGGATGCCGGGTTGGGCCCGGCTCGGGGCACACGAGGGGGCGGGGTCATCGGGACCCTCCGGCCGCTCCGGCGGCGAAACTGCGCACCACGGATTCGAGGACGGCCCGACCGTCAGCGCTGCCCATCCAGGGCTCGCACGCACGCTCGGGGTGCGGCATCATCCCCACCACGTTGCGCCTGGAGTTGCAGATGCCGGCGATGTTGTGGATCGACCCGTTCGGGTTGCCGTCGTCGGCGGCCTCGCCGTCTTCGGTGACGTAGCGGAAGATCACCCTGCGGTCCCGCTCGAGCTCCTCCACGACGTCCGAATCGGCGAAGTAGTTCCCCTCGCCATGTGCAATGGGGAGCCGCAGCACTTGACCGGTGCTGCAGGCGGCCGTGAAGGGGGTGTCGGTGGCTTCGACCCGGACCGGCACGATCCGCGAGACGTACTTGAGGCGGCGGTTCCGGAGCATCGCACCGGGCAACAGGCCCGCCTCGAGCAGCACCTGGAACCCGTTGCAGATGCCCAGCACGGGCCCGCCCCGCTCGGCGAACGCGGCCACGGCGGCCATGATGGGTGAGAAGCGCGCGATCGCGCCGGTCCGCAGGTAGTCGCCGTGCGCAAACCCACCGGGCAGGATGACGGCATCGGCGCCGCCCAGCGTGGTGTCTTTGTGCCAGACCAGGGTCGCGTGCTCCCCGACGACCGCAGTCGCCGCGTGATACGCGTCGTAGTCCGAATTGGAGCCGGGGAAGACGATGACCGCGAACGTCATGGCTGCAAGGGTCCTCGCGGCACGCGTGTCACAGCACCTCGACCCGATAGCTCTCGATGACCGGGTTCGCGAGAAGCGTGGCCGCCATCTCCGCCACTCGAGTTTCGGCCGTCGAGCGATCGTCCCCGTCGAGTTCCACCTCGAAGAATTTCCCCTGCCGCACGTCGCGGACGTCGCCGTACCCCAGCGAGTGCAGGGCGTCCGCGACGACGCGGCCTTGGGGGTCGAACACCGAGGGCTTCAGAGTCACGTATACACGGGCTCGCATCGTCGTCTCGTTCCTCACGCTCGCGGGGCGTCGAACACCCTCGCGAAGATCGCGTCCACGTTCCGCAGTTGCTCGTCGAGGTCGAAGGCGCGCTCGATCTCGGCCGCGCCCAACACGCGCATGATATCGGCGTCGGCGAGCAGCAGTGCCTTGAAGCCGACACGCTCGTGGAACGACCGCATGGCGTTGCGCTGGACCCACTCGTACGCCTGTTCGCGCGAGATGCCCCTCCGGGCCAGTTCCAACAGCACCTGCCCCGAGAACACGACACCCCGCGATCGATCCAGATTCTCGCGCATCCGGTCGGGGTAGACGACCATTCCGCTCACGATCCGCGTGAAGCGCCGGAGCATGTGATCCAGCGCGATGAAGCTGTCGGGGAGAATGACCCGTTCCACCGAGGAATGAGAGATGTCGCGTTCGTGCCACAGGGCGACGTTCTCGAATGCCGCCATGGCGTTGGCCCTCAGGAGACGCGCCAGGCCGACGATCTGCTCGCAGCCGATGGGATTGCGCTTGTGGGGCATCGCCGACGAGCCCTTCTGGCCCTTGGCGAACGGTTCCTCCACCTCGCCAATCTCGGTCTTCTGCAGGCCACGGATCTCCAGGGCGAACGTCTCGAGCGACGCGGCGGTGAGCGCGAGCGCCGAGAGGAGCTCGGCGTGGCGGTCACGCTGGATCACCTGCGTGGAGATGGGCGCCGCCGCCAGGCCCAGCCGGCGGCACACGTCGGCCTCGATGGCCGGATCGAGGTGGGCGAACGTCCCCACCGCCCCCGAAATCTTGCCGACCGCCACGCCTGCCCTGGCACGGGTCACCCGCTCGACGTCCCGTCCGAGCTGATCGTGCCAGAGCGCCAGCTTGAGCCCGAAGGTCATGGGCTCCGCGTGCACGCCGTGGGTGCGGCCGATCATGGGCGTGCGCTTGTGCTCCTCGGCGCGCGCCTGCACGGCCCGCCGGAGTTCGCCGAGCAGCGACAGCACGAGGTCCGACGCCTCGACCATCTGGAGCGCCTGCGCCGTGTCCACGACGTCCGACGAGGTCAGCCCGAAGTGCAGCCACCGCGCCGACGGTCCGACGTGCTCGGCGACGGCCGTGGTGAAGGCGATCACGTCGTGCTGCGTCGTCTTCTCGATCTCCTCGATTCGCGCGATGTCGAATCGGGCCCGCGCCCGCAGGTCGGTGGCGGCGTCAGCGGGAACGAGACCGGCGGCAGCCATGGCGTCGGCGGCGGCGAGTTCCACGGCCAGCCAGGTCTCGTACCGGCGCTGGTCGGTCCAGATCCGCCCCATGTCGGGGTGTGTGTATCGGCGAATCATGCGAGCGCGAGCTGTCCGGGAGCGACGGTATGGAGCGCGCCGCCGCCGAGCACCGTCAGGCCCAGCGAACCGGTCGGGAACAGGCGATGCGCCACCTGGAGCACGTCGGCCTCGGTGACGCCGTCGATTGCCCGGAGCATGCCGTCGAGCGACTCGTCGGTGTCTCCGTAGATCTCCTGACGCGCGAGGTGCGTCATCCGGCTCGAAGTGCTTTCAAGGCTCAACATCAGGCTGCCCTTCAGATGGTCCTTGGCGCGCTGCAGCTCGCCAGGGGCCAGCGGCTCCGACTTCAGCCGCCGCAGTTCGGCCATGACGACGTCCACCAGCTCGTGGACGGCCTCGTTCGCGCAGCCGGCGTAAATCGTCACGGCGCCGGCGTCCCGGTACGTCGTGAGGCTCGAAAACACCGAGTAGGCGAGGGCGCGCTTCTCGCGCACGTTCTGGAACAGCCTGGAGCTCATCGATCCGCCGAGCATGGTGTTGAGCGCGTAGGCCACGTAGCGATCCTGGTCGCCGTGCGCGAGCGCAGGGCCGCCGAGACACACGTGGCTCTGCTCGATCTCCTTGTCCCGGAGCACGACGTCAAGGGCAGGACTGGGCGGGGCCTCGGCTCGGGGATGCGCGGGGCGCGCGGCGAGGGGGAACGCATCAGAGAGGATGTCGCGAACGCGCTCGTGTTCCAGGTTGCCGACGGCGGAGACGACGAAATTCCCGGCCGTGTAGGTGTCGTCGAAGTACTCCCGCAGCGTTCCGGCGTCCAGCGCCGATACGGTCTCGGGCAGGCCGAGGATGGGGCGCCCGAGCGGATGTCCTGGCCAGAGCGCGCCGGCGAAGATCTCGTGCACGAGATCGTCGGGCGTGTCCTCGACCATCTTGATCTCTTCGAGCACGACCTTTTTCTCGCGCTCGATCTCGGCGGGGTCGAACTTCGGCGAGGTGACGAGGTCCGAGAGCACGTCGACCGCGAGGGGCATGTGCTCGTCGAGCACCTTGATGTAGTAGCCGGCGTACTCCTTCGAGGTGAAGGCGTCGAGATGCCCGCCTATCGAGTCGACCTGCTGGGCGATGTCTTCGGCGGTTCGACGCCGCGTGCCCTTGAAGAGCATGTGCTCGACGAAGTGGGCGATTCCTTCGTGCGCGCGTGGCTCGTGCCGCGATCCGCGGGTGAGCCACACGCCGATGCTCACCGAACGCACGTGAGGCATGCGCTCTGTGACCAGCCGAAGCCCATTGGGCAGGACCTCTCGGCGGATGGCAGGATGGGACACGGCGGCGGGCGGACCTCTACGGAGAATGAGTCCCTAAAGTGTTGAATTGAAAGGAATTACGCTCAATCATACCACGCACCATTGCCCTGCGCAAGCCAGACGATGCAGGGGCAATTGCCCGATGCCGAATGCTACACTCGTCGCTCCGCGCAACTCGCCGTCCGGCGCGTGTTTTCCGCCATGATGTCCGACTCCACGCCCGACCTTGCCGAGCTGACGCTGGCGGACCTCGAATCCTGGATCGTCCAGGCTGGCTTGCCTCGGTACCGCGCACGGCAGATCTTCCGATGGGTGTGGAAGAAGGGCGCGACGAGCCTCGCGGAGATGAGCGATCTGGGCCGCGAGCTTCGAGCGGTGCTGAGCGAACGCCTGGCGTTCACGACCCCCTCCGTGACACGCGACGAAACCTCGGCCGACGGCACGCGCAAGCTGGTCCTTCAACTGGCCGACCGCCGGCACATCGAGTGCGTCTTCATCCCTGACACCCCCGCGCAGACTTTCTGCGTCTCCACCCAGGTGGGCTGCGCCATGGGGTGCGCGTTCTGCCTGACGGGCAAGATGGGCCTGGCGCGGCACCTGACGGCGGGCGAGATCGCCGCCCAGGTGCGGGTGCTGGCGCGCGCGACGGGGTTGACCGGGCACGCCTTCAACATCGTCTTGATGGGCATGGGCGAGCCGCTGCACAACTACGCGGCCACCATGGGCGCGCTGGCACTGCTGAACGAGCCGGAGGGCATGGCTCTGCCGGTCCGCCGCGTCACCTTGTCCACGGTGGGGCTCGTGCCGATGCTCGAAAAGCTGGCCGCCGAGCCCCTCATCCCGAATCTCGCCATCTCACTCCACGCGACGACGGACGACCAGCGGGCCGCGATCGTGCCCCCGACGCGCAAGTACGGGCTCAAGGCCATCCTCGACACCTGCCGCCGCTTTCCGGTGGGCGCGCGTCACCGGATCACCTTCGAATACGTCCTGCTCCAGGGGGTCAACGACGAGCCGGCCGACGCGCGCCGGCTGGTGCGGCTGCTTCACGGGATTCGCGCGAAGGTGAACCTCATTCCCTTGAACGCGGCCCCAGGCATTCCCTTCGAGCGGCCGGCCGAGGACCGAGTGGACGCGTTCGCGCGCATTCTGGCGGACAAAGGCATGACGGTGTCGGTCAGGAAGAGCCGCGGCCGGGACATCCGCGCGGCCTGCGGACAGCTCATCGTGGCGGACGGTCCGGCGAAAAGCGCCGCACAGGCGCTGGCGGCGGCGCTGTGAGCCTCGTCGCCCTCCGGCTGGGCGCCTGCCTCGGCGTGGCGCTCGTGCTGGCGGCCTGCCGGGGCGAACCCACGACCATCCGCGACCTGCTGAAGCAGGCGCAGGCAGAGCCCGACGCCGCCGCCAGAACCGCCCTGGTCGACCGGTTCCTCGAAGCGCACCCGGTCAACCCCGTCATCGAGCAGAACTCCCGCCTGACGTTTTTTCTCAAGGACGACGGCACGGGCCGAACGCCGCGCTTTGTTGGCGACTTCAATGGGTGGGCGACGACGCCCCAGGGGTACGACGTGAAGGCCGGCACGCCGACGCGCATCGAGGGCACCCCGTGGTCGTACCTCGAGGGCACCGCCTTCGCCAACGGCCGGCTCGAGTACGTCCTGCTCTACGAGAAGGAGGCGACACCGGACCCCCGCAATCCGCGCAGGGTGCAGACATTCACGGGTGAGCGCTCCGAGATTCGCATGCCGTTCATGACGGCACATCCAGAGATCGACGGGCCGGAACCGCCGGCGAGAGGCACCGTCACGGACGAGCAGTTCCCGAGCCGGAACCTGAAGGGATCACGGCACGTGTGGACGTACCTGCCGCCCGGGTACGAGACGTCCCAGGACTTGTACCCCACCGTCTACTTCCTCGACGGCCGGAACTACGCGGAGTGGATGGCGGTGCCGGGCGTGCTGGACCGTCTGATTGCGGCGGGCACGATCCCCCCGGTCATTGGGGTGTTCGTGGAGCCGGGGGATCGGCGCGAGGAGTACTCGCGCCACCCGTCGTGGCGGGCGTTCATCGCTGGGGAGCTCGTGCCCGCCATCGACGGTCGACTTCGCACGTTCTCCGCGCCCGACCAGCGCGTAATCTTCGGCAGTTCGCTCGGCGGGTATGGCGCCGTCGACTTGGCCGTGGCCTACCCGGGCGTCTTCGGGCTGTGCGCGTCCATCGCCCCACCATCGCAGTCGGATACCCTGCTCACCAACCAGGCGCAGGGACAGCGGGCCGTTCACGGCGTGCGCTTCTTCGTGCTTGGCGCGGTCTACGACACCGACGTCAAGGGGGCGCGCACGCTGCGGACGGCTCTGGTTGAGGCGTCGGCGGACGTCACCTACGAAGAAGTGCCGGAAGGACACGCGGCCGAGACGTTTCGCGCGCACATCGGACAGGCGCTCAGCACCCTGCTGCCTCACCCGTCCTCCTGAGAGCGGCCGTCAGTCGGCATCCGGCGATGGGGCGCCGGCAAGCGGCGGGACGACGACGTCCACCCACGCGTTCCGCGCGTGCCCGGGTGGAAGCGACACCCGGATGTAGTTGTCGGTGACGCACGTGCGCCCGTCGTCGATCGTCAGCGCCTGACGCACGAGGCCGGCCTGCGACGCGCGAAACTTGGCGGTGAGCGCTCCGGACACGGCGCGAATCCGGGCGGCCCGCGCCTTCACCGCCGCCCCGTGGACCTTGCCGCCGTAGGCGGAGGCGTCGGTGCCCTCGCGATCGGAGTAGGGAAAGACGTGAGCGTGCGTCACCGGCGAGGAGGCGAGGAACTCCGCCAGCGCCTCCGCCTGCCGGTCGGACTCGCCGGGAAAGCCGACGATGACATCGGTGCCGATGGCCGCGTCCGGCAGCCGGCGACGGACGTCCTGGACCAGCGTGAGGTAGTCCCGCCCGCTGTACGGTCGGCGCATCGCCACGAGCAGGTCGTCCTCGGAGTGCTGCAGCGGCAGGTGCAGATGAGGCGCGAAGCGCTCGGGCGAGCCGCACAGCACGTCGAGGACCGACGGCGTGCAGTCCATCGGCTCGAGCGAGCTCACGCGCACGCGAAATCGGCCCGGCTCCCCGGCCACGAGGCCCAGGAGGTCGGCCAATGCCTGCGGCCGCCCCAGGTCGCGGCCCCAGGCGCCGAGGTGCACGCCGGTCAGCACGACCTCCTTGTAGCCTGCGTCGACCACCCTCCGAAGCTCGTCGAGTACCTCGACTGCCGAGCGGCTGGCGCTGGGTCCGCGCGTCGACGGGATGATGCAGTAGCTGCAGGCCTCCTCACAGCCGGTCTGCGCCCTGAGGGTCCACGCAGTTCGCCCCATCAGGCCGGGTGAGGGCGGGCGCCCGCACGGCCCCTGCGAGCCGGGGGCCACCAACGCGAGCAACGCGCGCCCCAGGCCAGGTTTCGACGAATTGGGCACAACCGCCGCTACGCCTGGAAGCCCTGCCACGGCATCGACGGCACGCGTCGCGAAGCATCCGGTCACGATGATGCGCGCGGAGGGATTCTGCCGGTGAATCCTGCGAATCGTCTGCCGGGCGCCCTGGTCCGCGCTCGCGGTCACCGAACAGGTGTTCACGACGACCAGATCCGCGGCGTCGGCGGCAACGGCGGTCGCCCCTGCGATGGCCAGCGCAGCCTCGACCTCCAGCGAGTCCGCTTGATTCACACGGCACCCGAAGGTGACGACCGCGTATCTCACGGCGCGTCCGCAAGCGCGCTGGCGCCGATGTCCCGGCGGAACTGCATGCCGTCGAAGGCGATGCCGCCCACGGCGCCATACGCCGTCGCGATCGCCGAGCGATGGTCGCGCGCCCGGGCCACCACGGTCAGGACGCGCCCGCCCGCCGTCACGAGGGCGCCGTCGCGGCGCCCAACGCCGGCGAAACGGACGGACACCCCGGAAGGAGGCGGCGAGTCGAGACCGTCGATCACCTGACCGGTCTCCACCTGGCCCGGGTATCCCCGGGACGCCAGCACCACGCCGACGGCTGCGTCGGGGGAGAACCGCACGACCGCCGGCAGCGGAGCGCCCGTCGCGGCGGCCAGCAGGATGGGCGCGAGGGGCTCGTCCAGCAACGGCAGCACGACCTGCGCTTCCGGATCGCCGAAACGGCAGTTGAACTCGATCACCTTCGGCCCGTCGGCCGTGAGCATCAGACCGCAGTACAGGAATCCCGTGAACGGAGTGCCTTCCTCTGCCAAGCCGTCGAGCACCGGGCCCACGATCTCACGCTCGATCCGCGCGCGCAGGCGCTCCGTGGCCAGGGGACTTGGCGAGAACGCCCCCATGCCGCCGGTATTCGGACCGCGGTCCCCGTCGAAGAGCCGCTTGTGATCCTGGGCGGACCCGCACGCGACGAACGCCGCGCCCGACGCGATCACGAAATACGACAGTTCCGGCCCCGTCAGGCATTCTTCGAGGACTACGCGCGCGCCCGCCGCACCAAAGGCCCCGTCCACCATGGCCGCCCGGACCGTCGCCTCCGCCTCCGGCAGGTCGACGGCGATCACGACGCCCTTGCCCGCGGCAAGGCCGTCGGCTTTCACCACGACGGGCCACCCGAGTTCGGCGCTGCGGACCGTGTCGAGGGCCTCCTCGATCGAGTCGCAAACCCGCGCGCGGGCCGTCGGCACGCCGCGCCGCGCCATGAGGGCCTTGGCGAACGCCTTGCTGGTCTCGATGCGGGCTGCGGCGCGCGTGGGCCCGAACACCGGGCGCCCGGCCGCGATGAAACGGTCGGCGACGCCGGCCGCGAGTGGCGCCTCGGGTCCGATCACGGTCAAGTCGACGGCTTCGTGCGCCGCGAGTGCCAGGAGCGCGTCGGCGTCCAGTGGGTCCACAGGCGCCACCCGAACGTCCCTGGCGATTCCCGGATTCCCGGGAGCGCACACCACTGCATTCCCTGGCCCACCGGCCAGGATGGCCGCCAGGGTGTGCTCGCGGGCGCCGGATCCCACGACCAGGATCTTCATGCCTGTATCCGACGTATTTTCAACAACTTGTGAGGGTGCCGCGGGCGTCGAGCGCACGCGAAGATGGCCGGCCGGGCCGTGAAGCTCGTGTGATAGCCTAGCATATTCAGCCGTTGAGTCTTGGGCTCATCGAGCAGCAGCCAGCACGGAAGGAGGTGAGTTCGAGATGGCCGAGGTGAAGATTCAGGAAGGCGAGTCAATCGAGTCGGCCCTGCGCCGCTTCAAGCGGAAGGTGCAGCAGGAAGACATCATCAAGGACATCAAGAAGCACTCCTTCTACCTGAAGCCGGGCGACAAGCGCAGGGCCAAACAGGCTCTGGCTCGCAAGCGAAACAGGAAGAAGCAGCGCCGGGAAGCCGAATAGCGCCGGCGCCGCCGTGGGCGGCTTCGGTCGTTGACGCCGCCGATATATCGCGGATAACATTTGGGGCCCTTGAACACGGCATAAACGCTTTGTGTTCAGGGGCTTCACCACATTTTAGGTCCTGTAGGCCCGCCAGCGCGGGACACACGAACGGCGGAGAGGATTACCGGCATGGAGATCGCCGAACGCAAGGTCAGCGACGTCACGATTCTGGATCTCACCGGCAAGATGACGCTCGGTGAGGGCGACGAGCTGCTGAGACAGACCGTCAACAACCTGTTGGCGGGCGGCAACAAGAAGATCGTCCTCAACCTCGAGGGCGTTCCCTACATCGACTCGGCCGGGCTCGGCGAGGTCGTGCGCACGCACATGACGGTGAGCAAGCAGGGCGGCAAGCTCAAGCTCCTCAACCTGACGAAGCGCATCGAAGACCTCCTGTCGATCACCAAGCTCCTCACGGTGTTCGACTCCTACGAATCGGAAGCCGACGCCATCAAGAGCTTCGCGGAGTAACCTGACGGTTTCGCGCTCCATGGCGCGTCCAACCTACCCGGATCTCGAGGCGCGAGAGGCCGGCGTCGAGCGGGTGAAGGAACGCTCCACGCTCGGTAGCCTGCTGAAGTCGCTGCGGCCCGAACAGTGGACCAAGAACCTGTTCGTGCTGGCGGCGCTGCCGTTCGGCCTCAAGCTGTTCGACCCCGCCGCCACCGCCCTTGCGCTGGCGGCGTTCGTCGTCTTCTGCGCGCTGTCCGGCGTCGTCTACATCATCAACGACCTGTACGACCGGGAGGCGGACCGCCTCCATCCCACGAAGCGATTCCGGCCGATCGCCGCCGGGGATCTCACGACGAACGTCGCGGTCACGGCGGCCGGCCTCATCGGTGCCTGCGCGCTCACCGCCGCGGTCTGGGTCGGGCCGAACTTCGCCGTTGCGGCGGCGGCATACCTGGCGCTCTTCGCCCTGTACTCCCGCTGGTTGAAGCATTTCGTCGTCGTCGACGTCCTGTCGATCGCCATCGGCTTCGCGCTACGGGCCTACGCGGGCGCGGCCGCGATCGACGTTCCCGTAAGCGACTGGATTCTCATCTGCACGACGCTGCTGGCGCTCTTCCTGGGGCTCGCCAAGCGGCGCCACGAGATCACGCTGCTGGCGGATGGCGCGGTGCGCCACCGGCGCATCCTCGACGAGTACAACCCCTATCTTCTCGACCAGATGATCGGCGTCGTGACGGCCTCGACGCTGATGGCCTACATCATCTATTGCACGAGCTCCGACACAGTTGAGCGGTTCGGCACCCGGCTGCTGGTGCTGACCATCCCTTTCCCGATCTACGGCATCCTGCGGTACCTCTACCTCGTGCACCGGCGCGACGGCGGAGGCAACCCCTCGGAACTGCTGATCACGGATAGACCGCTGCTCATCTGCGTCGGACTCTGGGGTCTGGTGACCGCGCTGGTCATCTACCGGCCCATCGGATTCTGACGCAGAGACATGAGCAAGAGCCGAGTCGCCATCCTCCGCACGTCGCCCGCGACGGTCATCCGGGACTACCACTCCCTGATGAACCTGGCCGGGTACCAGGACGTCCTGCCGAAGGACGTCGAGACGGGCCTCAAGGTCAACATCTCCTGGCACTTCTTCTTTCCGGGTTCCTCCACGACGCCCTGGCAGCTCGACGGCGTGATCCGGGCGATGAAGGCCGACGGGTACGACCCGGGGAAGATCCACGCCTGCCACAACCGCACCGTCGTCATCGACGCGCACCTGGGTGAGCGGGAGAACAAGCAGATCAACGTCGTCGAGTCGCACGGGCTGGCGAACGTGCACCTGTACGAGGGCGACGAGGACTGGATCAACATCAAAGATGCAGTCGGCGACCTCACGAAGCAGTTCCTCTGCCTGAACGAGGTGTACCCCGAGGGCTTCATGATTCCCCGGCGGTTCATCGGCGAGAGCATCCTGCACCTGCCCACGGTGAAGACCCACGTCTTCACGACGACCACGGGGGCGATGAAGAACGCGTTCGGCGGGCTGCTGAACGAGCGGCGGCACTGGACCCATCCCGTGATCCACGAAACGCTCGTGGACCTGCTGATGATCCAGAAGAAGATCCATCGCGGCGTATTCGCCGTGATGGACGGCACCTTCGCCGGCGACGGACCCGGACCGCGTTGCATGGTGCCGCACGTGAAGAACGTGATCCTGGCGAGCGCCGACCAGGTGGCCATCGACGCGGTGGCGGCGAAGCTGATGGGGATGGACCCGCTCTCGATCAAGTTCATCCGTCTGGCGCACGAGCGCGGCCTGGGCTGCGGCGACCCGCGCGACATCGAGATCGTGGGCGACACGTCCGCGGCCGCTGAAAACTGGCGGTTCGACGGCCCCTTCCGGGAGATGACGTTCGCGTCGCGGATGCAGCACAAGATCTACTGGGGGCCGCTCCGAAAGCCCATCGAGTGGTCGCTGAAGACCGTGCTGGCGCCGTGGGCCTACATCGCGAGCGTCGTCTACCACGACAGCTTCTGGTATCCGTTCAACGCCGACCGCCGGATGCACGACGCGTTGAGCTCGCCCTGGGGCCGGCTGTTCCAGAACTGGGAACACCTCACTCCAGACGCCAATGGCTTTCCCACGGTCGGCGACGCGCCGGCGGTCGCGCCACGCCTCGGCATGCGCGCGCTCGGCAAGTCCGTGGGCATCCTGGGCACGTGCATCAAGGAGGCGCCTGAGTTCGCGAGCCGGCGGCGCCACACGACGCACGGATCGCAGGCCTGAGGATTCGCGACATGTCCGATTTCCACGTCCGTTCAGATTCGGTCGACGTCGAGCAAATCATGGAGCAGATCCGCCGCCGCGTACGCGACAAGCGCGGCGTCGACTACACCGAGGAGCAGATCCGCGAGCTGGCCGAAGTGCGCCTGGAGAAGTTCCTCGATCCGAAGAACCTCCGCTCCGACCTGCTCGACCAGTTCAGGAAGAGCCGGCCCACCGAGGACGCGTCGCTGCCGCCGATGGCGACCTACGAGTTCGAGGACACGACGCTCTACGACACGCACCGGGGGCTGCTGCGCACCATCAGGCGCCTGCTGAACCCGGTGCTCAAGCTGTTCTTCAATCCGAACCAGCTCACCAACGTCCTCCACCAGCAGGCGGCCCTGAACCGCGCCTTCGTGCAGACGACACGGCAGGCACGGACCGACCGCGCGGCATGGAACGCCCTCTACTACGAAGTCCTGCACAACCTCGTACTCGAGACGACGCGCGCCGGCATCGAGCTCAAGAACCTGAAGATGCGGGTCGAGGCGCTGTCGAGCCGCCTGGACTTCTCGGAACGCCGGGTCCGGGCACTCGAAGGCGTCGTGCAGTACCGCCCGGAGGCCATGGCCCCCAGGGAACGCCGGCCCGAGCCGACGGCGCCCCAGGGTGGAAGCGTCGAACCCGCCGGCGTCCCTGGTGGCGCCGAGGGCAGCGGAGCGGCTGATGGGCGCCGTCGCCGCCGTCGCCGTCGTGGCCGCCGCGGTGCCGGCCCTGGGATGACGGCAGGCGGTCCCGGCGGCGAGTCGACGGCCGACATGGACGACGGCGACGGCCCTGACGACCGCGCCGACGGAACCGACGACGAGCCGTCCCAGGACGGCGGCGACGGCGGTCCGGACCAGACACCTCAGGCGTCGTGAAGGTCGCGGTCGTCGTCCAGCGCTATGGCGCCGAGATCAACGGCGGCGCCGAGCTCCACGCGCGCTACATCGCCGAGCACCTGGCGCGGCACGTGACGGTCGAGGTGCTGACGACGTGCGCGCGCGACTACATCACGTGGGCGAACGAGTTCCCGGCGGGCGAATCGGTCGCTGGCGGGGTCACGGTCCGGCGATTCCCCGTGGACGCTCCCCGCGATCCGAAGACGTTCGGCGACTGGTCGGAGCGAGTCTTTGGACTGCGCCACTCGGTGAACGATGAGCTGGCCTGGCTGGATGCCGAGGGACCCGCCTCGGGCGAGCTCGTGCGGTTCGTCTCCCGGCGTTCGGCGGACTACGACTTCTTCCTGTTCTTCAGCCTCCGCTATTACCACGCCTACCACGGCGCGCGCGCGGTGCCGGACAAAGCGATCCTGGTGCCGACGGCCGAGCGCGACGAGGCGTTGGGGCTCCAGATCTTCGTTCCTGTGCTGCGGTCGGTACGGGCGCTGATGTACAACTCTCCGGAGGAGCGCGCGCTTCTCTGTGCCGTGTCCGGCTCAACCGACGTGCCCGGCGTGGTCGTGGGCGTCGGCTCCGAGGTTCCCTCCTCCGCCAGCGCGGCTCGCTTCCGACAGCGCACGGGGCTTCGCGACCGGATCGCCATCTACATCGGCCGCATCGACGAGAACAAGGGCTGCCGCGAGCTCTTCGACTTCTGGACGCGCTACGCCGACGTGACGCCTGGCGGCCCGACGCTGGTGCTCATCGGAACTCCCGTGCTCTCCGTGCCCGCCCACCCGCGGATCCAACACCTCGGCTTCGTGAGCGACGAAGAGAAGTACGACGCGCTGGCGGCGGCCGAGTTTCTGATCATGCCGTCGTACTTCGAGAGCCTGTCCATGGTGGCCCTCGAAGCGTGGGCCATGGGCAAGCCGGTGCTCGCCAACGGCAGGTGCGACGTGCTGCGGGGACAGGCGGTGCGCAGCAACGCCGGCCTCTACTACGAGAGCTACCCGGAGTTCGCCGAGGCCGTTCGGGTGCTCGACGGCTCGGCGGGGGTAGCGGCCACGCTCGGCAGGAACGGCAGCGCGTTCTTCAAGGCGAACTACGCCTGGCCCGTGATCGAGCGCAAGTACCTGGACATGTTCGACAGGCTCTCCCGCGAGGACGCGGCGAGCCGGGCCGGCCGCGTCATGCCCGCGCTGCCCGGGTGGTGGGCGCGCCGTCAGAAGACGCTTCCACCGGCGCGGGAAGTGCTGGCTCAACTGCCCGCCGGACCGGTGCTGCCCACGCGTTCCGCCCGCGCCGGCGGGAGCGCGCCGCACGGACAGGCGAGACAGAGTCGGCGGCCGGATGGCAGGCCCGGGCGCGACGGGCGCGACAAGCGGCCACATCGTGCCGTTCGTCCGCAGCCGGCGTCGGGCCCGGCCCCCGTCGCCCCGGCCAAGTCGACGGGCGAGGGCGCAGCCTCCCGTCAGGCAGCGGCAGGACAACGGGGACACCGCCGCCGGCGCGGAGCCAGGCACGGCCGCAGGCCGGGCGGCACGAGGGACGAGTAGGTGCCACCTGCCGTTCACCAGGTGCTGGCGACCCTCGGGTATGGCGACGCCATCGGCCACGAAGTGCTCGGCATCCAGCGAGCGCTGCGCGGGGCGGGCTACGAATCCGAGATCTTCGTCGAAACCGCCGACCGGCGCCTGGAAGACCTCACGGTCGACTATCGCGATCTGCCCGAGGCGAGCCACCCGGACAACCTGCTGATCCACCATTTCTCGATCGGGTCGCGCGCCTCTCGCGTCGCGTACGCGCTGCCCGATCGGATGGCCCTCGTCTACCACAACATCACACCGCCCGAGTTCTTCATCGACGTCCATCCGCTGCTGGTGCAGCTCTGCTACCTGGGCCGGCGGGAGCTTGGGGCGTACGCGAGCCGCGTCGACATCGGCCTTGGCGATTCCGAGTACAACCGCCGGGAACTGGAGGCCCTTGGATTCCCCCGAACGGCGGTCCTGCCCGTGGTGCCGGACTTCACGCACCTGGCCGGACCGGCGGACTACATGCAGGCCCGCGGGTTCGACGACGGCTGGGTGAACGTGCTGTTCGTCGGCCGGATGATCCCGAACAAGCGCATCGAGGACGTGGTCCGCGCGTTTCACGCCTACAAGCGCTGGTTCAATCCCCGCTCCAGGCTGCTGCTGGTCGGCTCGCACGGCGGTTTCGAGCGCTACCTGGCGATGGTCCACGACTTCGTGGCGCGGATTGGGGCGGCCGACGTGCACTTCCTCGGGCACGTCAGCAACGAGGAACTGACCGCCTACTACGAGATCGCCGACGTCTTCCTGTGCGCCAGCGAGCATGAAGGCTTCTGCGTACCGCTGATGGAGGCCTTCCACATGGGGGTGCCGGTGCTGGCCTACGCCGCCACCGCGGTCCCGGCGACGATGGACGGTGGCGGCCTGCTCTACGACCGCAAGGACCCGATCGAGATGGCCGCGCTCATCGACTCGGTCGTCGCGAACGCCAGGCTCAGGGAGGCCGTGCTCGAGCGGCAGGACGCGGCGCTCGATCGACTCCTGGCCCGCGATTTCGGGGCCACCCTGCTGAAGTTCGTCGACGAGACGCTGAGCCGCCCCCGGCGCGAGGCGCCCCCTGTCGCGTTCGATTTCTGGGATCAGGTGCGTCAGGCCGAAGAACTCGAAGCCATCCGCTCGTACCGGCCCGCCGCGTTCCAGGCCCTCCCGGACGAAGATGACGGCCCGCCTTCCCCGACTCCGCAGGATGCGGCCGGCGCCGGAGCGGGTTCGACCCCGGCTGCCGCCGAGCCGACGAACCGGGAACCGGAGGCACCCCTCCGATGATCGTCAACCAGTGGGTGCCGGCGGCCCACAAGGGCGACGCCATCGGCGACTCCGCCAGGCGCGTTCGCGGACTCCTGCGCGCGATGGGCCACCAGTCGGATCTGTTCGCGCTCACGATCGACGACGCTCTCGTGGACGACGTCCGGCCGTTTGCCGATCCGGACGCGAGGCGGGGGGACGTCACGATCTTCCACTACGCCCTGCCGTCCCAGATGACCGAGGCTTTCGCCTCCCTGCCGCACGGCCGAGTGCTGCAGTACCACAACGTGACGCCGGCTCACTTCTTCGCCCCGTACCACCCCGGCATCTTCAGGCTGGCCCAGCTCGGCCGCGCCGAGGTGGCTACGCTGGCCGGACGCACCGACGCCGCGCTGGGCGATTCCGAATACAACCGCCGGGAGCTCGATGCAATGGGCTTCGACCGGACCGGCGTGTTCCCCATCGCCATCGATGTGGACCGGATAGCCGCGGCCCCGCGTCGCCCCGCGCTCGAGCGGATCCTGGACGACGGCCCGCTCAACTTCCTGTTCGTCGGCCGCATCGTCCCGAACAAGAAGATCGAGGATCACATCCGGCTCGCCGAGGTCTACAAGCGGTACGTCGACGTCAACTACCGCTTCATCTTCGTCGGCAAGACCGACGGCGTGCCCCGCTACTACGCGATGATCCGCGCCCTCATCGCCGAGTACCAGATGCCGGCGGACCGCTTCTGGTTCACGGGCCCGGTGCCGGACGAGGATCTCGCCGCCTATTACAGATCGGCCAGCGTGTACATCTCGCTCTCGGAGCACGAGGGCTTCTGCGTACCGCTGCTCGAAGCGATGGCCGCCGACGTCCCTGTCCTGGCCTACGGGGCCACGGCCGTTCCGGACACGCTCGACGGCGCCGGCGTGCAGTTCGCCCCGAAAGACCTCGAGCTCGCCGCGGAGTTGCTCGGCGAACTCGCCTACAACCAGACCCTGCGCGCGCGGGTCATCGAGGGCCAGCGGCGTCGGCTGGCCGATTTCGGCGACCACCGCATCCGCGGCGCCCTTGCCGACCTGCTGCAGGAACGGCTCGTCCCCAGCCCGGGATCGACATCAACGGACGGAGTGACATCGTGAGGATAGCGTTCGTCGTTCAACGGTACGGCGCCGAGATTCTCGGCGGGTCGGAGTACCACTGCCGGCTGATCGCCGAGCGCCTGGCCGCGCGCCACGACGTGGACGTGCTGACGACCTGCGCCCGCGACTACGTGACCTGGAAGAACGAATATCCGGAGGGGAACGACCGGATCAAGGGCGTGACGGTCCGCCGCTTCCCGGTCGCGGCGCCGAGGGACATCGCGGCGTTCAATCAGTACTCGGACTGGATCTTCCACCATCCGCACTCGCGCGAGGACGAGCTCAAGTGGCTCGAGATGCAGGGGCCGTGGTCGCCGGCGCTGCGCGACTATCTGGCGAAACATCACCGCTCCTACGACGCCCTCATCTTCTTCACGTATCTCTACGCACCGACCGTCCTCGGGCTGAAGGTCGATCCTGCCCGCAGCATCCTCGTGCCCACCGCGCACGACGAGCCGGCCATCCACCTGGGCATCTATCGGGAGATGTTCAAGCAACCCGCGGCGATCGCCTTCAACACCGACGTCGAGCGGCAGTTCCTGAAGACCAGGTTCGAGCTCGCGGCGAAGGCCGAGGAGGTCGTGGGTTGCGGCGTGGACCTGCTGCCCTGGACCGATCAGGGTTCCGCGCCTTCCGACGACCGCGACGATCGCCGGAAGGCGTCGCCCGTCGCGGCGGCGATGGCGATGGACGAGCCACGAGAGCAGGAGGACGAGCCACTGCCGGAACACCTGGCGCAGCGTGGCGCGCGCTTCCGCCGGCGCCACCGGCTCCACGGGCCTTTCCTGCTGTACGGCGGCCGCATCGATCCGGGCAAGGGCTGCGAGGAGCTCCTGGAGTACTTCACCAGCTACAAGGAGCAGTCGGGCGAGGCCGACCTCGTGCTCATGGGCGTCAAGCTCATGCAGCTCCCGGAGGTGCCGTGGGTGCGCTTCGCGGGCCTGCTCTCCGAGCGGGAGCGGCTCGAGGCGCTCGAGGCCGCCACGATCGTCGTCGTGCCATCTCCCTTCGAGAGCCTGTCACTCCTCGCCCTCGAGGCCATGGCCGTCGGCACCCCGGTGCTCTGCAACGGGCGCAGCGACGTCCTCGTGGAGCACTGCATGCGCAGCCAGGCCGGTCTCTGGTACAACGACCGCGACGAGTTCGTCGAGGCGGCCAAGCTGCTCCTGGCCGACGACAGGCTCCGGCGCGCGATGAGCCGGAATGGCAAGGAGTACGTGAAGCGCGAGTACCGCTGGGACGCGATCCTCGCGAAGTACGACCGGCTGATTGCGGCGGTGCGCCAGCGCTGACCGCCGCTGCGCGGACGCCGCTGGGAAAGGTCAGTCCGCCTCGGTGGCCGCCGGCTCCGACGGTTCCGAAGTCTCGGCGCCAGAACTGCCGCTCGGCGCCTTCTTCCGGCGCGGCCGGATGTCGTACCGCTTGATCATCTCGTTCAGCGTCGTCGGCTTGATGTGCAGCAGTTCGGCGGCGCGCTTCTGGACGCCGCCGGCCGCTTCCAGCGCCGACTCGATCCACTGTCGCTCGTAGGCGGAGGTGACGTCCTTCAGCGAGATGCCCTCCGGCGGCAGGACCACCGACGGCACCAGGGCACGGGGCGCCCGTCGTACGCTCTCCGGGATCATCTGCGGCCCGAGCACGCGCCCCTGGGTCAGGACCACGCCTCGCTCGATTACGTTCTCGAGCTCACGCACGTTGCCAGGCCAGTCGTGGTCCATCAACATGTCGAGCGTGTCTGGCGCGATCTCGAGAACCGGACGGTCGTTCTCCTCCGCGTACTTCTGAAGGAAGTGCTGCACGAGCAGGGGGATGTCGTCCTTCCGGTCGCGGAGCGGCGGCAGGTGAATGCTGATGACGTGCAGCCGGTAGTAGAGGTCCTCGCGGAACTTCCCACCCTCGACTTCACGCTTCAAGTCCACGTTGGTGGCAGCGATGATGCGGACGTCGACCTTGATCGTCTCCATGCCGCCGAGGCGCATGAACTCGCGCTCCTGCATCACGCGGAGGAGCTTGGCCTGCGTATCCGGCGAGATATTGCCGATCTCGTCGAAGAAGATGCTGCCCTTGTCGGCCAGGTCGAACAGCCCCTTCTTCGGATAGACGGCGCCGGTGAAGGCGCCCTTCACGTGGCCGAAGAGCGTGGACTCGAGGAGATCGGGGGGAAGGTTGCCCGAGTTGACGGTGACGAACGACTTATCGGCCCTCGCCGAGTTGGCGTGGATGGCCCGGGCGACGAGCTCCTTGCCGGTGCCGCTCTCGCCCGTGATGAGAATCGTCGAACGGCTCGGCGCTGCCTGGATCACCAGGTCGAAGACCTGCTTCATCTGCGGGCTGCCGCCGATGATGCCGGCGAACTTGTGGTAGCGCGACTGCAGGTGCTGCCGCAGCGAGAGATTCTCGGCGACCAGCCGTCTGCGCTCGACGGCGTTGCCCAGGACGACGAGGACCTCGTCGTTCTTGAACGGCTTCGTGATGTAGTCGAACGCGCCTCGCTTCATCGCGCTGACCGCCGTCTCCATCGAAGCCAGGGCCGTGATCATGAGGACGGGCAGTTCCTCGTCGAAGGCCCGGATGGCGTCGAGCACCTGCAGGCCGTCCATGCCCGGCATCATGACGTCGACGATGGCGGCGTCGATGGGCGTCGACCGCAGGAGATCGAGCCCCTCGGCGCCAGACGACGCGAGGTGTACCCGATAACCCTCGCGTGTCAGGAGCGTCTCGAGGATCTCCCGCATGATCTCTTCGTCGTCGATGACGAGAATCGTTCCGTGCCGGCGCATGGGAATGGGGGCCTCCCGCCTTACTGTCGCGCTTCCCGGCGCCCGGACGAACCGGGCTGGGCCGGCGATGAGGATGCGGCCAGGGGCAGCGTCAGCACGAACCTGGTGCCCTGGCCCACGGCGCTGTCGCACTGGATGGCGCCGCCGTGCTCCTGCACGATCCCGTACGAGATCGACAGGCCGAGGCCCGTGCCCTGGCCGATGCCTTTGGTGGTGAAGAACGGATCGTAGATGCGCGCGAGATGTTCAGGCGGCACGCCGGTGCCCGTGTCGCTCACATCGGCGATGGCCCGGTCGCCCTCGATTCTGGTCGCGATCGTCAGCCATCCCCCGGCGGGCATGGCATCGCGCGCGTTCAGGAAGAGGTTCAGGAACACCTGCTGCAGCTTGAACTCGAAGCCGATCACGGGCACGGGCGACGAGGACAATTCACGCCGCACCCGCACCCGCCCCTTGTCGAACTGGTGCTCGAGAAGCGCCAGGACGTCGGTCGCCACCGTGTTGAGGTCCACGACGGTGCGCTCGCTGTCGTCGGCGGAGGCGGGCCTGGACAGGTTCAGCAGGCCGTTGACGATGCGCGCGGCGCGGAAGGTCTGCTTTTCGATCTTCTCCAGGACGGCGGTCCGCGGGTCGTCGGGCTCGGCCTGCTCGAGGAGCATCTGCGTGTAGCTTGAAATGCCGGTCAGCGGCGTGTTCACCTCGTGCGCGACGCCCGCGGCCAGGAGCCCGAGCGAGGCCATGCGCTCCGAGACGCGCAGTTGCTCCTCGAGGGCGGCGCGCGCCGTCACGTCCTCGAACATGACGATGGTGCCGGCCCACTCGCGTCCCGGCATCGGCAGGAGTGGCACGGTCGTGATGTTGACGAGGCGCCGGTCCGGCGTGTCGACGTCGTGACGGGTCCGCATCGGCACTCGATACTCGGTGCCGCCATTGGGCGACGCCGCACGTGCGGCGGCCACGGCGGTCACCACGTCGGCGTCGAACAGCATGTGCAGCGGCCGCCCCACGGCCTCGCCGCGGCGGAGGCCGTAGATCCGCTCGAGCGCGTGGTTCCAGCGGACCACCGCGCCATCGCCTCCCACCACCAGCAGGCCGTCGTCGAGCGACTCGAGGATGTGCTCGTTGAACACGCGGAGCCGGTCGAACTCCGCGGCCTTCAGGTGCAATTCGCGGTAGAGCCTGGCGTTCTCGATGGCCGTCGCGGCCTGGCCGGCCATGGCCGTCAGCAGCGCGATGTCGTCGGTGGTCATCGGCTCGCCGTTGTCGCGGCGGCCGAGCGCCAGCACGGCGATCGAGGTGGACTTGGCGATGCATGGCACGAAGTAGAAGAGCCCGGCATCCCGCCACTCCTCGATTTCCTCAGCCGGCATCCTGGCCGCGGCGACGGGATCGTCGAAGCGCACCGCGTGGCCTTGCCCCAGCCTGACGGCCAGCGACGAGTCCCTGGAGATGGGTCTGGGCGCGCCGGCGAAGCCCTCGTACCGGACGGGCACGAAGTCACCCAGGTCGGTGCCCGACAGGAGACACAGCCGATCCACGCCGAGGGTGTCCTTGACCCGAGTGAGCAGGCGCTCGGCCAGCCGGTCGAGGTCCAGATCGGAGTTGAGCTCGCGGGCGAACCCGACGAGAGCGCGGCGATAGTCGTACCGGCCCCTGTAGAACACCCGGTCGATGCCGGTCTGCACCGCCTCGGTCACCGGGCGGGCCAGGAGCAGCACGACGGCCGTCGCAAGGAGGGCGATGACCCAGCGGTGATCGTCCTCGTTCGGCACCAGGTAGCTGCCGGTCGCGCGGAGCAGCACCATGTAGATGGCGGCGATCGCGCTGAGAGCGGCCGTGTACACGAGAAGGCGCTTCAGGATCACCTCAACGTCCATCAGGCGGTAGCGCACGATGGCGGAGGCGAAGGCGAACGGCACGAGACCGAGGGGCACGGCCGTGAGCTGCATCGCCAGCGTCGGCGTGGCGCCGAACGCGAACGGCAGCGCGTACGCGAGCACGAACGGTCCGGATCCGATCGCGGCGCCCCAGACGATCCACCGAAGCTGGCGGAGGGCGGTCGTGGAGCGCACGCGCGTAAGGGCGAAGGCGAACACGCCGAGCCCCGCGAGCAGGTAGGCGCCGATGAAGAGGGGTTCCCACCGGTCGAGAACGGCGATGGTGCCAATCAGACGGGAGGGATCGGCCGACGCGCGCCCGAGCACCCAGGCCCTGATCAGGGCGAGCGCGGCCGGCGGGACGTACAGACTCGGCCACAGGCGTCCGGCGAGGGCCGCCAGTGCGGACGCCTTCGGTCGCTCGGGAAAGACGAGGGAGAAGTGGAGGAAGAGCGGCGGCAACAGTAGGGTCGCGAGCTGATCGGCCCAGTAGAAGAGCCAGTCAACCCGGTCGAGCCGCCCGGAGAAGGAGAACGTGAAGACGCCGTAGAAGGCGACACTCAGCCAGAAGAAGTGGAGCGTCGCGGGATCCCTGGGCCGCCGGGTTCGTACCGTGGCGCCCACCAGCAAGGAAAAGACGCCCACGGCGGCCAGGACGTAGTAGAGGCCACCGACGCCCCGTGGAATCGGCGCGAGCGTGACCTGCGCGATGCGTCGGTCGCCAAGCGACAGGAGCGTGTAGGTGTGGCGGGCACCGCGGCTCGCCGACTGCTGCAGCCCCAGCACCTCGTCCCGGGTTTCAATCGGCTGGCCGTCCACCGCGAGCAGCACGTCGCCAGGCCGGACACCGGCCCGGCCAGCGGCCGAGCGCGGGTCCACATCCGCTGCCACGACGCCGGTCGTGCGCTGCACCCAGAGCACGCCGTCCTCGACGTCGTCCTGCGTAGCGCGCTGGACGATGTTCAGGAATCCCAGCACGAGCAGCACGGTCGCCACGGCGACGGGCAGCAGCCCGCTCGCCTTCAACGGCGATCCGATGCCGGGCATTGGCTGCGCAGGAGTGTGCAAGGGGTTCATTGGTCCGAACGACGGCCGCCAGTGGTGCAAACGACATACCACGATCCGAAAAGTCGGACGGGCAGTAAGTCGCTATACATCAACATCTTACGAGTGAATTTGAATGCTCAGCGGCGAGGAACCAAACACTTGAACAGTGCCGGACCAAAAACCTGGGAGAGGCCGGCTGGGGGCCGTGGATCCGTCGCGCTCAGAAGCGGACCTGGAGACCGCCGACGAGGCGCTTCGGGGCGCGCACGACGAGCAGCTCGTCGTAAATCGAGCGGTCGTCGAGGTTCGAGCGGAACAGGCTGCGCACGCCCAGGAGCATTTCCCAATCGCCGGCGCCATCCAGGAACGGCAGCCCCTGGCGAAGCTGTATGTCGAAGCGCGCGGCCGCCTTGTCGAGCGTGGACGTCCCGGTGAATCCCGTGTCGACCTTGTAGACGACGTGGAAGCGGGTCGCGGTGAGCGGAACGCCCGCGTCGACCGACGCGGTGAGGTCGTGGATTCGTTCGTGCGGCTCCCGGATCGCCTGAGGCGCCATGGCTGCCAGGGCGCGATCGTCGGGACCGGTCGACCGGTTCCAGTGCGCCGTGACCAGGGTGTAATCCAGCCGCGCCTGGACGTTCGGCGTGAAGTCCTGCGCGATTCCGGCGGTCCAGCCCCTGAGCGAGGCATCCCCCGCGACGGCCACGCCGTAGTGGCCGCCCGCCGACATGAGGCCCTCCGGGTCGCCCACGCCGAACACCGTGACCAACTGGTTCTCGACCGCCTGGCCGAACGTCCGGAACTCGAGCGCCGTACCGCGGTAGGCCCTGGTCACGCCGACCTCGAGATGCTGCACCCGCTCGGTGCGGAATCGGTTCGCGCCGAGGGGCGCGAACGTCCGCTGCGGAGGCACCCACAAGGCATCAGCGGGCGGCACGAACTCCTCGGATCCGGGGGCCACCTGCTGAAGCGAGGCGAGCGCGCGAACGCGCCAGCCGGCACTGGGCGAGAAGCTGACGCTGCCCGTCGGGCTCAGGAGTCCACGGCCGGCCAGGTAATCGAAGTGCTCGTACCGCGTCCCGTAGCCGACCTGCCATCCTGGGGCCAGCGGAAACTCGTGGCGGCCGTAGATGGACGTCACGCGCCGGTGCCCCTCGGGGACGGCCTGGAGCGCCGCGATGTTGCCGCCCCGATAGGTCTGCAGCGTGTGCGTCATCCCGACCGCGACCTGATGGCGGGCCGACGGGCGCGACGCATAGTCGCCGGCCATGGACCACGACGAGATGTCGCCGCTGTTCATCGTGGCCTTCGCCGACCAGTCGCCCTGGTCGCCCACAGCGGCGCCGACCGCCAGGAACGCCACGCCGGAGGCGGGCCCGAATTCCACCATCTCGTCGGCGTCGTCGTACGCGGTGGCGGTCAGCAGATTGACCTGGCCGTTCAGCGGCCAGCTCGAGAAGACGCTCGACGCGGCGTCGAGCGCGCGAGAAAAGAAGCCGGTGGCGTCCGGTTCGAGCCACTCTCCGTCACCCTGTCCGGCGGGGACGCCGCCGCCGTCCTCATCCTTGAGCACGCTGCGCGTGAGCCGCCGCAACCGCCAGGCGAGGACGCTCTCGTCGCGCGGCTCCGTCAGCGTGTCCACGCCCGGAACGCCGGCGGCTTTCACGTCGGTGGACGCGCCCTCGACGCGGCGCAGCGTGAACGAGGAAGACGCGCGCGCGGCCGGCCGCACGTTGACGAGCGTGCTCCTGGCCGCCGCGTAGCCTTCACGGTGGACGCGGACGACGTATGGGCCTGCGGGGAGATCGGGGAGACGATAGCGTCCCGTGTCGTCGGTGACGGCGAACGACGTCGCGCCGCCGAGGGCAGAGACGACGGCGCCCTCGACGGGGGTCCCGCCCTCGTCGAGGACGGTGCCGAAGATCGAGCCGACCGAGACGGCCACCACGCGGACGACCGGCACGTCGGACGCCGGTGGCGCGGCGGACTGCGAGAGCGCCGGGGCGGCGTTCAGGAGCAGGACGACGGCGGCCGCCGCCGGGAGCCGAACGCGGTGCGCGATCATGCTGTGCTCCATGCCTCAGGGGAGACCCTGCCCCGCGCGGCGCACGCGGGGCAGGTGTTCCACGCCAGTGCTCAGGATGCCGAGACGTTGAACCTGATGTCCCGCGTCAGCACCTTGTTCGTGGTCTTGTCGGTGATCTTGATCTCCAGGCGGTACTCGCCCTCGCCGAAGCTCTTGAGCGGCACCGTGATGCCGCCGGGCACCGGGAAGCGCGCCGGGTCGAACTGCGGCGGCAGGTTGCTCTCGTTCACCGCCTGGGGGTTCGTCTTGTTGAAGAACTTCTCCTCGCCGCCTTCCTTCTTGTGGAAGTTGTATTCGAGGGTGAGGTCGGGCTTGCCGTTCGCGTTGAGGCCGGGGTTGTAGACCTGGAAGAAGATCGACAGCTCGTCAGCCTTCGTGAAGTCCATGTCGACGGCCGGCTCGAGCTCCTGGGAACCGAACGCGAACGGGCGCTCGCGCGCCTCGTCTGGCGTGAGCGGCGCCGTCAGGATCGTGACCTTGTCGGCGACGAGGACCGTGCTCGTGGTGAACTCGGCCGACAGGTCCGGCACGGTGACGCTCGTCTTGAACAGACCGGCCTTGACGGGCGTGTTCTTCGGCGCTTTCTCCGCCAGCCGCTCCTTCGCCATGATGTAGACGTCGTAGGTACCGGGCTTGGCCATGAACACACGGTTCAGACGGGCCGGGGAGCCGGCGAGCTGCGCCGCGGGGACGAAGTGCACGTCGTCCCAGGGGTACTCGACCTTCTTCTTGCCATCGGTCTTCTGGGTGGGATCGACGACCCGGATGTAGAGCACGGCGTCCTTCTGCGGAAGGCCCGTGAGCTGGAGCGTGAAGGGCACGAAGATGCGCGCCTCTGCGGACTTGAGGAACGCCGGGTGCATCTCCATCTGGACGTCAGTCGGTGCCGGCTGCCCAGCCATGGCGGCATCGACCATCTTGACGACGGCCTCGATCTCTTCCTTCTCCTGCTTCGAGCGCTTCTTGTCGTCCTTCTGCGCCAACGCGGTCATCGGCAGGGTCGCGACGAGGGCGCCGGCCAGCGCCAGAGCGAGTCCGCGGTACGTCAACTTCATGAAAATCTCCAAAGAAAGGCCTGAGAAAGTGGATCGGCTCTTCATCATATGAGCAGCCTCACGCCGTGTCAATCACGCTAAGCGATTGGAGAGAAACGAGTTGCACGTATCTGAACCGTTGCGGGCGTGGTAGATTGCGACGGGGCCTCGCACCCGGGTCCCGGGACGGGTCGCTTCCCCGGATCGACACCGGCGCGCCCTCCCTGCATCTCATCCCCGGAGGCCGACGTGTTTCGCGACGAGACGCTGGTCATCGTGCTGGCTGGTGGCGCTGGGGAACGGCTGGCGCCGCTGACCCGCGAGCGTGCCAAGCCGGCCGTCTACTTCGGCGGCCCTTACCGCATCATCGATTTCGTCCTCTCGAACTGCGTCAACTCCGGGCTCCGGCGGGTCTTCATCGCCACGCAGTACAAGTCGCTGTCCCTCAACCGCCACATCCGCATGGGATGGAACGTCGTCTCGGAAGAGCTCGGCGAGTTCATCGAGATCCTGCCGCCGCAGAAGCGGACCGGCGAACACTGGTATCTGGGCACGGCGGACGCCGTGTACCAGAACATGTATTCGATCGAGCGCGAGACTGCGCGACACGTCGTCGTGCTCGCGGGCGACCATGTGTACAAGATGGACTACCGGAAGATGATCCGCGCGCACGAGGACGCCGACGCGGACGTCACGCTCGCGACGATCGAGGTGCCGGTCGCCGAGGGCCGCCGCTTCGGCGTGGTGGCGATCGACGCCCAGTCCAGAATCACGGACTTCCTGGAGAAGCCCACCGCCCCGCCCGGCATGCCGGGGCACGCCCATCTGGCGCTCGCCTCGATGGGCATCTACGTCTTCAGGATGGACGTCCTCGCGCGGGCGCTCCAGAGCGACGCCGCCGACCCCGACAGCCATCACGACTTCGGCAAGGACATCATCCCGGCGCTCATCCGCACCAGCCGAGTCTTCGCGTATCCGTTCTACGACGAGAACAAGAAGTCGGCGAAGTACTGGCGCGACATCGGAACGCTCGACGCCTACTACGAGGCGAACATGGACCTCTGCGGCGTGAGCCCCGAGTTCAACCTGTACGATCCCGAGTGGCCGCTCCGGACCCACCAGCCGCAGGCGCCGCCGGCGAAGTTCGTGTTCGCCGACGACGGCCGCACGGGCACGGCCCTGGACTCCGTCATCTCGCCCGGGTGCATCGTGTCCGGGAGCAGCGTCCGCGGCTCGGTGCTCTGTCCGAACGTACGCGTCCACAGCTTCGCGACCGTCGAGAACTCGATCCTCATGCCAGGCGTGCAGGTCGGCCGCCATGCGCGAATCCGAAACGCGATCGTGGACCGCGACGTGCTCATCCCGCGTGGCGCCCTCATCGGATACGACGAGGCGGCCGATCGCTCGCGGCATACCGTGACGGAGCGAGGCATCGTGGTCGTGACCCTGGACGAGGAGCCGCTCGTCGCGCCCGTGGCCGAGGACGCACTGGCGATCGAGCAGCGCGTGGACCGGCCGTAGCCGCCGGCGCGGCACCCGTTGCGCGCCGTATCCTGCGCCTGCAAGCGAAGCGCGGGCTCGTGCGGGACGACCGCGGGCCAGGCCACGGGTTTTCGAGGATACTGAAGCGCGTCGTCGGCCGTCGGCTCGGCCTGCTCACGACGCCCGGGAGCGCCCAACGTGCACATCGTCGATATCCGCGGTCGCGAGATTCTCGATTCGCGCGGCAACCCCACCGTCGAGGTGGACGTCCTGCTCGACAACGGCGCCCGTGGGCGCGCGGCCGTCCCGTCAGGCGCGTCCACCGGCGAGCGCGAGGCCCTGGAGCTGCGTGACGGCGACAAGGCTCGATTCCTCGGCAAGGGCGTGACGCGGGCGGTCGGCCACGTCAACGGCGAGATTCGGAGCGCCGTCGTGAATCGCGATTGGACCCAACGGGACCTCGATCGGGCGCTCATCGCCCTCGATGGCACCCCGGCGAAGGGACGGCTGGGCGCCAACGCCATCCTCGGCGTGTCGATGGCCGCCCTCAAGGCGGGCGCCGAACGCGCCGGCCTGCCGCTGTACGCCCACATCGCCGTGGAGGCCGGAGCCACCGGGGGCTACCGGCTCCCGGTGCCGATGATGAACATCCTCAATGGCGGCGCCCATGCCGATACGAACGTGGACTTCCAGGAGTTCATGGTCATGCCGGTGGGCTTCCCGTCCTTCAAGGAAGCGCTCCGGGCCGGCACCGAGATCTTCCACGCCCTGCGCGCCATCCTGAAGGGCCGCGGCCTGGCCACGGGCGTGGGCGACGAAGGCGGGTTCGCACCGAACCTCAAGAGCAACAAGGACGCGCTCGACGCCGTCATGGAGGCCATCGGCACGGCGGGATTCAAGGCCGGGAACGACGTCTACATCGCGCTCGACTGCGCGGCCAGCGAGTTCGGCAACGCCGACGGCAGATACGAGTTCCACAAGTCCGGCGAGCCCGGGCGCGACTCGGAGGGCATGGTGGCCCTGTACGAGGACTGGTGCCGCCAATACCCAATCCTGTCGATCGAGGACGGCTGCGCGGAAGGCGACTGGCGGGGGTGGAAGCTGCTCACGCAGGCCCTCGGCACGCGCGTGCAGCTCGTCGGCGACGACGTGTTCGTCACCAATCCGTCGATCCTGGAACGCGGCATCGCGGACGGGGTGGCGAATGCGCTGCTCGTGAAGCTGAATCAGATCGGCACCGTCAGCGAGACGCTCGACGCGATCGCCATGGCGTCCAAGGCCGGGTACCGCAGCGTGATCTCCCACCGATCCGGCGAGACGGAGGACGCCACCATCGCGGACCTCGCCGTCGGCACGTCGGCCGGCCAGATCAAGACCGGGTCGGCGTCGCGCAGCGATCGGATCGCCAAGTACAACCAGTTGCTCCGCATCGAAGAGGCGCTCGGCGACGGCGCGGTGTATGCCGGCCGCGCCGCCATCGCCCAGTTGAGCTGACCATGCACACCGTCGTTCTCGTGCGCCATGGGGAGTCGCAGTGGAACCGGGAGAACCGGTTCACCGGCTGGGTGGACGTCGACCTGAGCGAGAAAGGCCAGACAGAGGCTCGCGCGGCCGGCGAGCTCCTCAAAGCCGAGGGCCTGACCTTCGACCTGGCGTTCTGCTCGGTCCTCAAGCGTGCCATCCGCACGTTGTGGATCGTCCAGGACGAGCTGGACCTGCTGTGGATTCCCGTTCACAAGTCCTGGCGGCTGAACGAGCGCCACTACGGCGCCCTCCAGGGCCTCAACAAGGCGGAGACCGCCGCGAAGCACGGCGAGGCGCAGGTGAAGATCTGGCGGCGCAGCTACGACATCCCGCCGCCGGCCCTGAGCGCCGACGATCCGTATTTTCCGGGACACGATCGGCGCTATGCCGACGTCGACGCCGCCGAGCTCCCGCGCACGGAGTGCCTGAAGGACACGGTGCAGCGCTTCCTGCCGTACTGGCACGAGACCATCGCGCCAGCCATCCGCAGCGGGCGGCGCGTGATCATCGCGGCACACGGGAACAGTCTCCGGGCCCTCGTGAAGTACCTCGACGGCATCAGCGACCGCGACATCGTCGAGCTCAACATCCCGACGGGCATCCCGCTGGTGTACGAGCTCGATGCCGATCTCCGGCCCCTCAAGCCGGGACGGTATCTGGGCGACCCGGAGGCCGCCAAGCGGGCCGCCGAGGCGGTGGCGAAGCAGGCCGGAACGGGCGGAACCGCCCGCTAGCCGTTGTTTTCCTGAAGGTTGACCTCGTCGGCCGCGATCCGGAGCGACCGCAGGAAGCGCCGGTCGTTTGCGGTCACCTCGAATGCCGGGAGAGGCGTCGGCGCGACTGCCTCGCCAGCCTCACCCGCGCCCTGGCCGTCCACGGAGGCGAAGCCCACCGTCGCCTCGAGGTTCACGTGCAGGTGGAATCCCGCAGCCTTGGCACGGGCCCGGCACCGTTCGACCCCGGCATCCTGCGCGACGGCCGCCGCGATGGCATCGGCGAGCTCGCGCGCAAGGCGGTTCTGTACGTCATCCATGCAGCTTCCCCATCTCGTCAGTGAGGAACGTCGGAATCCGCAGAGGCTGGGTGCCCGGCGCGAATCCTCGCCATTCTACGAGGGGTTGCATTTTGGTGCAATCGTGTGCAAGGGCCTCGGTCCTGCCATTGACTTCCCGGTGGCTACAATGCCGGGGATGACCGACCCGACGCCGAAGCGGTTCCACGCCTCGCCCCACGACCTCACCGGCTGGGACGACCAGCGGGATCTCGGGTTCCCAGGGGAGTTCCCCTATACCCGGGGGATTCAGCCGACCATGTACCGTGGCCGGCTCTGGACGATGCGGCAGTACGCCGGGTTCGGCACGGCCGAGGCCTCCAACGCCCGGTACCGGTATCTGCTCGGGCAGGGCGTCTCGGGCCTGAGCGTCGCGTTCGACCTGCCCACCCAGATCGGCTACGACTCGGACCACGCCCTGGCGGCGGGCGAGGTCGGCAAGGTCGGGGTCGCCATCGACTCCATCGACGACATGGCGACGCTGTTCGACGGGATTCCCCTGGGGACGGTGTCCACGTCGATGACCATCAACGCCACCGCCATCATCCTGCTGGCGCTCTATGTGGCCGTGGGCAAGCGCCAGGGCGTCGGCTCCAGGGCGCTGTCCGGCACGGTGCAGAACGACATTCTCAAGGAGTACATCGCCCGCGGCACCTACATCTTCCCGCCGGGTCCCTCGCTCAGGGTCGTGACCGACGTCTTCGCCTACTGCGAACGGGAAGTGCCGCAGTGGAACACCATCTCCATCAGCGGGTACCACATCCGCGAGGCCGGCTCCACGGCCGTCCAGGAGGTGGCCTTCACCTTCGCCAACGCCGTGGCGTACGTCCAGGCGGCGGTGGACGCGGGACTGGACGTCAACTCCTTCGGGCAGCGCCTCTCGTTCTTCTTCAACGCCCACAACGACTTCCTGGAGGAGGTCGCCAAGTTCCGGGCGGCCCGGCGCCTGTGGGCGCGCATCATGCGCGACCGCTTCGGCGCGACCAACCCGCGGGCGATGCAGCTCAGGTTCCACACCCAGACGGCGGGCAGCACGCTCACGGCGCAGCAGCCCGACAACAACGTGGTGCGCGTCGCGGTGCAGGCCCTGGCGGCGGTGCTCGGCGGCACGCAGTCGCTGCACACGAACTCCCGCGACGAGGCGCTGGCGCTTCCCACCGAGGACTCGGCCCGCCTCGCGCTGCGTACGCAGCAGGTCATCGCGCACGAGTCCGGCGTGGCGAACACGGTGGATCCATTCGGCGGGTCGTGGCACGTCGAGCGGCTGACCGACGAGATCGAGTCGGGGGCCGTCGACCTGATGGCGCGCATCGACGGCGTCGGCGGCACGCTTCGCGCGATCGAGACCGGGTACGTGCAGCGGCAGATCCAGGAGTCGGCGTACCGGGCGCAGCAGGCGATCGACTCGGGCACCCAGGTGGTCGTGGGCGTGAACCGCTTCGGCACCGACGAGCGGCCCACGCTCGATGTGTTCGCGCTCGATCCCGACGTGGAGCGCCGCCAGGTGGAGAAAGTGCGCCGCCTGCGCGCGCAGCGTGACGACGACGCCAGCCGAGCCGCGCTGGCCGCCGTCGCGACCGCCGCCGCGGGCCGGGACAACCTGGTGCCGCCGATCATCGCCGCCGTCGAGGCCCAGGCGACCGTGGGCGAGATCGCGGATACGATGCGGGGCGTGTTCGGCGAGTTCCGCGAGGTCGCCATTGACTAGTCCGGCGGCCGCCGCCCCGCCGGGGACGGCCGGCCCGCTCCTGGCCGTCCGCGGCCTCACGACGGTGTTCGACACCGGCGGCCCGCCGCTCGTGGCCGTGAACGACCTGTCGTTCGAGATTCGCAAGGGCGAGACGCTGGGCCTGGTCGGCGAGTCCGGCAGCGGCAAGTCCGTCACGGCGTTCTCGCTGCTGCGCCTCGTGCCGCCGCCGGGCCGCATCACGGCCGGACGCATCGAGTTCCAGGGCCGAGATCTCCTGGCGCTGACCGAGAAGGAGATGTGCGCGGTCCGAGGCGCCGGCATCGGCCTCGTGTTCCAGGAGCCCATGGCGGCGCTGAATCCCGTGATGCGGGTGGGAAAGCAGATCGGGGAGTCGCTGGTCGTCCACGGCCGATCGACCGCGCGCGAGGCGCGCGACCGGGCGGTGGATCTGCTCCGCGCCGTGAAGATCGCCGACCCGGAGACGCGCGTGGACGACTACCCGCACCAGCTCTCGGGCGGGATGCGCCAGCGCGTGATGCTGGCCGTGGCGCTCGCGTGCAGGCCGCCGCTCGTCATCGCCGACGAACCCACGACCGCGCTCGACGTCACCGTCCAGGCCCAGATCCTGGATCTGCTGCGGGAGATGAAGAAGGCGTTCGACCTCTCGCTCCTGCTCATCACCCACGATCTCGGGGTCATCGCGGAGGTCGCCGATCGGGTGGCCGTGATGTACGCGGGCCGGATCGTGGAAGAGGGCCCGGTCCGGGCGATCTTCCGCCAGCCGGCGCATCCGTACACGCGGGGGCTGCTGGCGTCGATGCCCAGCGGAAGGGCCGGCGACCGGTTGGTCGCCATCGAGGGCGCCGTGCCGAACCTGGCCGATCTGCCACCCGGATGCGCCTTCGCCCCACGGTGCCCGAGCCGCCTCGACGCCTGCGTCCGCGCCGTCCCGCCCGACGTCGCGGTCGGAGACGGGCACCACGCCCGCTGCGTCCTGCACGTCGCCGAGGACCGCCCGGCGAGTGCCGGCACGGGAGGCGCCCGGTGACCCGGCCGCTCGTCGAGGTCCGTGACCTCCGGAAGCACTTCACCCGTGGAGGCGGGCTCTTCCAGCGCGGCACCGTGGTGAAGGCCGTGGACGGCGTGTCGTTTTCGATCGACGAGGGCGAGACGTTCGGGCTGGTCGGCGAATCGGGCAGCGGCAAGAGCACCACGGGGCGCTGCATGCTCCGTCTGGTCGAGCCGACGTCCGGGCACGTGCACTACGGCGGCCAGGACGTGCTCGCCTACTCGGCCGGGGAGTTGCGTGCCGCACGGCGGCACATGCAGATGATCTTCCAGGATCCCTACTCGTCGTTGAACCCCCGGATGAAGGCGCGCGACATCGTGGACGAGCCGCTCGTCATCCACCGCCTGGGCTCGGCGCGCGAGCGGGCCGCGCGCGTGGCCGAGCTGTTCCGGCTCGTCGGTCTCGACCCGGCGCACCTGGACCGCTACCCGCACGAGTTCTCGGGCGGGCAGCGGCAACGGATCGGCCTGGCCCGCGCGCTGGCGCTCGAGCCGAAGTTCATCATCGCGGACGAGCCCGTCTCGGCGCTCGACGTGTCGATTCAGGCGCAGGTGGTGAACCTGCTCATGGACCTGCAGCAGCGCCTGCAGCTCACCTACCTGTTCATCGCGCACGACCTCCGGCTCGTGCGCCACATCTGCCGTCGCGTCGCGGTGATGTACCTGGGCCGGATCGTGGAGATGGGCGACACGGAGGCGATTTTCGCCGCCCCCTCGCATCCCTACACACAGGCGTTGCTCTCGGCGGTGCCCGTCACCGACCCCGACGCGCCGCGGCTGCGCATCGAACTCGATCCCGCCGCGCTCTCGCTCGACGCGCCCCTCATCGAAGTCGCGCCCGGCCACCTGGCGGCCATCCGGTAACCCGTGACGCGGGCCCGGCGCCTGGCGTCAGGCCGCCTGGCGGACGTCCTTCTCGACCTGGCCGTCGCGGATAAGGATCTGGCGGTGTGCGTAGGCCGCCACGTCGGCTTCGTGCGTCACGAGCACGATCGTGTTGCCGGCCTCGTGAAGGCGGGCGAAGAGGGCCATGATCTCGACGCCCGTCTTGGAGTCGAGGTTGCCGGTCGGCTCATCGGCCAGGAGAATCGACGGGTTGTTCACGAGGGCCCGGGCGATGGCCACGCGCTGACGCTGACCACCGGACAGCTCGTTCGGCTTGTGGTGCATGCGGTGGCCCAGTTCAACGCGCTCGAGCGCGCCCTTGGCGCGGTCCAGGCGGTCCTTCGCGGAGATGCCGGCGTACACCAGGGGAAGCTCCACGTTGTGCAGGGCCGTCGCGCGGGGCAGCAGGTTGAAGGTCTGGAAAACGAACCCGATCTCCTCGTTCCTGATCCGGGCCAGCTCGTTGTCGTTCATCGTGCTGACCTGCTTGCCGTTCAGCAGGTAGGTGCCCTTGCTGGGAGTGTCCAGGCAGCCGATCAGGTTCATCAGCGTGGACTTGCCGGACCCTGACGGCCCCATGATGGCGACGTACTCGCCCTTGTCGATCTGGATGCTCACGCCGCGCAGGGCGTGAATCTCCTCGTCGCCCATCGTGTAGGTCTTCCAGATGTCGTTGGTTTCGATCAGGGCCATGGATGGCGGGTCTCCGGGTCGTCCGACCCCTTCATTTCAGCACAGACGTCGGAAGGCGAGGGCAGGTTCCTGCGGCGGCGCCTCCGGAGCCCCGGGCTACCCCGATCGGCACGGCCCAGGTGGGCGTCCGCGCGTTTGCGGGCGTCCCGCGCCGTCACATAGGATCGCAGACCCGGGGTTGCCCCGTGGCAGTGCGTGACCGGCGCCTCGCCTCGGTCACGAAGGAGTCGATGCCCATGGCCGTCGCACGAGTGACCGAGATCATCGCCGGATCGAAGAAGGGCTTCCAGGATGCCATCGAGCAGGGCATCGCCCGCGCGGCGCGGACGCTGAAGAACGTCGAGGGCGCCTGGGTGCAGGATCAGAAGATCATCGTCCAGAAAGGCAAGATCACGGAGTACCGCGTGGCGCTCAAGGTGACGTTCATCCTGGAGAAGTAGGCCGCAGGTGCGCCGGCCCGGACGCGCAGGGGCCTCCCTACCCCTGCTCGTCCGCGTACTGTTCCTTGAGGCGGGCGACGACCGCCGGGTCGGCCAGCGTGGTGGTGTCACCCAGCGCCTTGCCCTCGGCGATATCTCGGAGCAGCCGCCGCATGATCTTGCCCGACCGCGTCTTGGGCAGGTCGGCGGCGAAGATGATGTCGTCGGGCCGGGCGATAGCCCCGATCTTCTGGGCGACGTGTGCCTTGAGCTCGTCCGCCAGTGCCTCCGAGGTGGCCACGCCCTCCTTGACCGTCACGAAGGCCGCCACGGCCTGTCCCTTGATCTCGTGGTGGCGACCCACGACCGCAGACTCGGCCACCTTTGGGTGATCCACGAGCGCGCTCTCGACTTCCATCGTCCCCAGGCGGTGACCGGCGACGTTCAGCACGTCGTCTACGCGTCCGAGCAGCCAGAAGAACCCGTCGTCGTCCAGTTTCGCGCCGTCGCCCGTGAAGTAGATGCCACCAGGCCAGCGGCTCCAGTACTGCGCCGCGAACCGCTCGGGATCGCCGTAGATCCCGCGGAGCATCGACGGCCAGGGACGCGTCAGCGCCAGGAGGCCGCCGCCCACCGGAATGGGCTGTCCCTTGTCGGTGAGGATCTCGGCGGTGATCCCGGGGAACGGCCGTGTCGCCGAACCCGGCTTCGTGCTCGTGATGCCGGGGAGCGGCGTGATGAGGATGCAGCCCGTCTCGGTCTGCCACCAGGTGTCCACGATGGGACAGCGCTCGCGGCCGATGTGCAGGTGGTACCAGATCCAGGCCTCGGGATTGATCGGCTCGCCGACCGATCCCAGCAGCCGCAGCGACGACAGATCGCGCTTCTCCGGCCACTCGGTGCCCCACCGCATGAACGCCCGGATGGCCGTGGGCGCGGTGTAGAACACGGTGACGCCGTAGCGCTCGACAATCTCCCAGAAGCGATCCTTCTTCGGCCAGTCGGGCGCCCCTTCGTACATCAGGACGGTAGCGCCGTTCGCCAGTGGGCCGTAGACCACGTAGCTGTGCCCGGTCACCCAGCCGATGTCGGCCGTGCACCAGTAGACGTCGTCCTCCTTCAAGTCGAAGACCCACTTCGATGTCGCGTACGTGCCCGTCAGGTAGCCGCCCGTGGTGTGGACGATGCCCTTCGGCTTCCCCGTCGTGCCCGACGTGTAGAGGATGTAGAGCATGTCCTCGGAGTCCATCGGCTCGGGCGTGCACTGGTACGACGCCTCGTCCATCAGCTCGTGATACCAGTGGTCGCGGCCGGCCTTCATGTGGACGCGCAGGTCGGCGGCGCCGCGCTTGACCACGATCACCGACGTGATGGACGGCGTCTGCTCGACGGCCTCGTCGGCCATCTGCTTGAGCGGCACGATGCTGCCGCGGCGGTACCCGCCGTCGGCTGTGACGAGCACCTTGCAGGCCGAGTCGTTGATGCGGTCGCGGAGCGACTCGGCGCTGAACCCGCCGAAGACCACGCTGTGCACGGCCCCGATGCGGGCGCAGGCGAGCATCGCGATCGCCAGTTCGGGCACGAGCGGCATGTACAGCGCCACGCGGTCGCCCTTCACGACGCCCCGCGCCTTCAGCACGTTGGCGAACTGGGACACCTGACGGTACAGCGCGAAATACGTGAGCGTGCGCCGCTCGCCGGGTTCGCCTTCCCAGATGATCGCCGCCTTGTTGCGCCGCGGACCCCGGATGTGGCGGTCGACGCAGTTGACGCTGGCGTTGAGCGTGCCGCCCACGAACCACTTGGCGTACGGCGGCGTCCACTCGAGCGTCTTGGACCAGGGCGTCATCCACTCAAGTTCCCGCGCGAACCCTTCCCAGAAGGCCTCCGGATCCTTCGCGGCGCGGTCGTACACGCCGGGGTCGTTCACGTTGGCCGCGGCGCGAAAGGCCTCCGACGGCTCGAACCTCCGGTTCTCGCTCAGCAGGGCGTCGATCTCGGGGGTGGTCTTCGAGGACTGGTCCGACATGCGCCCGATTCTATCCCCGCGGCTGCGCGCGCCGACACGTCCCGGCGAGAACGGCACGTCCGGCGTGCCCTCCACGGCGCCCGCGCCGCGCCCCGGACCTATACGACCGGGCCCGCGGACCGATAGACTTGACGTCCCCTGACCGCCGTCCACGGCGGCCTGGGGACGGTCTCGAATGGCCACGGTCCCCAACGGCTCACCTGCCGCGCCAGCGCGCGGCCGCCTGCCCCTCTACGTCTTCGCTGCTGCGGCCCTGGGCGCTCTGGTCCACGCCTTGCCGCTCATCGCGGCGCTCGCGACCACGCCCGACGGCTGGCACTTCACCGGCATCCACCAGAACAGCCCCGACCTGATGCAGTACCGGCAGTGGTTCCGGCAGACGCAGATCGACGGGCCTGTCATCTCGAACGTTCTGACGCCCGAACCGAACCGCCCGCACCTGCTGGTGCTGTTCGCCTGGGCCATCGGCACCATCGCCACGTGGCTGGGCGTATCCGGCGAGTCCGTCTACGCCTGGGGCGGCTGCGTGCTGGCCGTCTGGTTCGTGATCCTGTTGTATCGAATCGTCGAAGCCACGGTGCCGCGTCCGGGCCAGCGCCTGTGGATCTTCGCCGCCCTGTTCGGCGGCGGCTTCGGGGGCCACCTCAAGCTCCTGTTGCGCTTCGAGGCCGTCCGCGCGCTTCCGGGCGTGCGGGCATCGTTCTACGAGCCGCTCACGCGCTACCTGCTGTTCGAGGACTTCCGGGGACACTACGTCTTCACGACGTTCTACGACTCGCACTTCCTGCTGCACTGGAGTCTGGCCTGCTCGGCCGTGCTCGCGCTGCTCCGGCAGATCCAGCGTCCGTCTGCCGCCCGACTCACGACGGTGGTGGCGCTGTTCGCGCTGACCACGCTCGTCCACGTGTATTCGGGGATCACGATTGCCGCCGTGGCAGGGTGCATCGCCCTGACCTGCTACGTCCAGCACGTGTCGGCGGCGACGGCGCTGAGGGCATGCGGTACCGCAGTGCTGGCCGCGGTGGGCGCGGTGGGAATCGTCGCGCTGCTGCTCAGCCGGGCCGGCATCCCGATCTCGCCCTGGCGCGACCCGGTGATGCTGCCGGCGATCGTCCTGGTGGCGTATCCGCTGGCCCTGGGATTCTTCCTATGGGGCCTGCCCCGGCTCCTCCAGGCGCCGTCGCTCGAGACGTGCGTCCTGCTCGGCTGGGCGTTCGGCTGCCTGGCCGTGACCTTCAGCGGCCCGTTCTACGCCTATCCCGACCGCGGCGTGCTGACGCTGCAGATTCCTCTCACGATCCTCGGCGGCCTCGTGTACTTCCGGGACCGCGCCAGACCGACGGCGGTCGCCCTCGCCGTCGGGGTGTTCGTCATGGCGGCCACTCCGGCGTGGTCGGTCGGCCGCGTCGTCGGCAGTTCCACGTTCACGCCGGATTCGCCGGCGAAGTTCCAGAACGCGGACTACGAGACGATCGTGGCGGCGGCGCGGCGCACCGCCGCCCCCGGCGATCTGCTGTTGGCCGACGAAGGCTCGCTGCTGTGGCTGGCCCCTGACTATCCAGGCCGCCACTACTGCGCGCACTTCTTCCTCACGGTCGACTACACCCGTCGCCAGGAGGAGGTCGCGGCGTTCTACCGCGGAGACGACGTCCAGCGAGCGGGGTTCCTCCGCGCGCAGGGCATCACCCAGCTCTTCGTTCCGTCGCGGTACGAGCCCGGCGGCTTCGCCGGCATCCCTGGACTGACGGCGATCGAGGCGTCGAGCGTCGGGACGCTGTTCTCGTTCGCGCCCCCGAGGGACGGGGCGACCCCATGAGCGTGGCCGAATCCCGGCGGCGTGCGCCGGTGTCCAGGCGCGAGTGGGCCGTCGTGGCGACGGTCCTGATCCTGGCCCTGGCGCTGCGGACCTGGCGGCTCGACACGGCGTCCATCGACCACTACGACGAAGGTGTCTACGCCTTCTCGGCGCTCGGTCTCAGCCAGGCCGGCGGATCCCTCCACCCGGAGCAGAGAAACTCGCCGGCGCTCCACTCGTGGGTGACGGGCGTCGCATTCCGGCTCGCGGGCGCGTCCGATGTCGTGATGCTCGCCGTCAACGCGGTGCTGGGCACGGTGACGGTCGGCGTGTTGTGGTTCCTGGCACGCGGCTGGTTCGGAGCGGGCCCGGCGATCGGCGCCGCCGCGCTCCTGGCGCTCAACGACTACCACGTCGCTCTGTCCCGCTCGGGGCTGACCGACGTCCTGTTCGGGCTGCTGTTCGTCCTCGCCGTCGGGGCCACGATGGCGGCGCTGGAGCGCCCATCGGCCGGACGGGCTGCGCTGGCGGGTGTGGCCGTCGGGCTCGCCTGGAACACGAAATACCACGGGTGGCTGTCGGTTGTCGTCGTCACGAGCGGCCTCGTGCCGTGGGCCATCGGCCGACGGTGGACACTGAAGGACTACGCCGTGGCGGTTCGGCAGCTGGCCATCGTCACCGCCGTCGCCGTCGCCTGCTACCTGCCGTGGATGCTGTATCTCATCGACGCCTTCGGCGGCTACGGCGCCATGGCCAAGTACCAGACGTCGTTCCTCAGTCGGAACTGGCCCGGCAACTTCCTGCGGCAGGCCGCGCAGCAGATGTACTTCGACGGGGTGCTCACGCGGATCTCCCTGCCCGCGGCGGCCATGGCGATGGCGGCCGTGGGCCCGGCGTGGCCGGCCTCCGCACGGTGGCTCGGCGCGGTGGCCGCGCTCGGGCTGGCCGGGGCGATCGCCGGCGGAACGCCCCTCACCTGGGCGCTCACGGCGGCCGCGATTCCGGTGCTGCTGGCCGGCCGCAGCCTGGCCACGTGGACGCTGCTCGCCTGGGGGGCGATCTTCCTCCTCCTCACCCCCGTCTACAACCCGTACGCCCGGCTGGTGCTCCCGTTCACCCTGGCTACCGTACTGGCCTCGGCGTACGCGCTTTCACGGGCACCCATCTGGGAGGGCGCTCCGAGGCACGGGAAGCCGTGGCTGGGCGTGCCTGCCGCGGCGGCGGTCCTGATCCTCCTGGCCGTCGGCGCCATCGCCGCCGACCGAGACGACCCGGCGTCGCGCTGGCGTGATACCCGGTCGCTGCCCCGAGCCGCCGCCGCCATCGCTGCGCGGGTGGAGCCGGGCGCCCGTGTGTTCGTCGTGGGCGAGGCCGCGCTCGCGTTCCACCTCGAACTGGCCGGCCTCGACGCGCTCCGAGGGTTCGAACAGTTCGACGTGCTCGAGCAGGACGCTCGGGAGCAATACGTCGTGACCGGCTTCTACACCAGGGGCGCGCCTTCGCTCAGGGACGGACTGAAGCGCCTCATGCCGCGCCTGGAGCGGCTCGGCGAGTACGAGTTCGTGCCGACGGACTTCCGGCTCCTCGACAGCTTCCGGCCGGAGGCCGCCCGCGCGTTCCTGCGGGCGCCAGACGACCGCTACGCGCTCACGCTCTACCGCTACCGACCCGACGTGCCGCTCCCGGCGGCCCCCTAAACCGACGGCGAAGGGTCATCCGCGCGGCCGTTCGGGCCGGCGCACGAGCCCGCCTGCCTAGAGCGCCTGGATGAACTGGCGCATTCGAGCCCGCGCCCGACCGTCGGGCAGGCGGCCAAGCGCCGTGGCGGCGTTCTCGGTCATGTGGTGCGGATTGCCGGTCTCGGTCAGTACGGCGGTCACCGCCGGATTCGACAGGATGTACTTCAGTGAGAACTGCGCCCAGGTGGTGCAGCCCACCTCGGCGGCCCATGGCGGCAGCGGGGTCCCTTCGAGGCGCGTGAAGTAGGCGCCGTTCATGAACGGCCGGTTGACGAGCACGGCCACGCCGCGGTCGGCCGCCAGGGGAAGAAGCCGGTCCTCGGACGCCCGCTCGGTGATCGAGTAGTTGACCTGCGTGAAATCCGGCCGCTCGTTCTTCAGGAACTGCTCGAGCGCCCCGTGCAGCCGCGGCTCGGCCACCGTCACGCCGATGTAGCGCGCCTGCCCCGCCTCCTTCCAGGCCTTCAGGCTCGGCCAGTGCGTGTCGAGGTCCGTCAGGCTGAAGATCTGCACGAGGTCGATCGTCTTGCGCCGGTAGGACCGGAGCGACTCGCGGAACTGCGCGACACCGGCCTCGCGGCCAACGCGGTCGATCTTCGTCGTGACGAACAGGCGGTCGCGAAGGTCCGGCTCATCGAGGACGGCGCCGAACCGGCCGTCGTTCGCGGGGTTCCTCGGCCAGGTGTCCACCACCTTCCCGCCGCCGGCGACGAGCGCCCGCAGCACCTCGCGGACGGGACCCTCGCCGTTCTTCGCTATCGCCTCGACGACCTTGCTCGATCCAAGGCCGATTACCGGAAGGCGCTCGCCCGTCGACGGCACCGTCCGCGTGGGCATCCCCGCCTGCGCGAGACCGGAGAGCGACATCGCCGGCAGACCGGCGAGGAGGGCCAGGAGGTCCCGCCGCTTCATGTCGAACGCCGTTGACGGTCGAATGGCCATGGCCCCTCCACAGTCTTCGCCACGATGGTCGGCGTCGCGCCGTCGCAGCGTGACGGCGCGATCCGCCCGGTCCCTGGTCGCTGCGGGGATCTAGTCGTAGTACTCCCGGCCCAGGTGCGTGATGAGCTCTTCGCCCTTCAGGTAACGCAGCGTGTTCTTCAGCTTCATGAGCTGGATGAACAGGTCGTGCTCCGGATACACCTCGGGGGCGTGCATCGGCGCCTTGAAGTAGAAGGACAGCCACTCCTGGATGCCGGACATGCCCGCGCGCTTGGCCAGGTCGAGGAACAGCGCGGAGTCGAGGACGATGGGCGCGGCCAGGATGGAGTCGCGGCAGAGGAAGTTGATCTTGAGCTGCATCGGGTAGCCGAGCCAGCCGAAGATGTCGATGTTGTCCCAGCCTTCCTTGTTGTCGCCCCGCGGCGGGTAGTAGTTGATGCGGACGACGTGGGAGATGTCCTTGTACAGCTCGGGGTAGAGCTGGGGCTGGAAGATGTAGTCGAGCGCGCTCTTCTTGCTCTCTTCCTTCGTCTTGAACGACTCCGGATCGTCCAGCACTTCGCCGTCGCGATTGCCGAGGATGTTCGTGGAGTACCAGCCCCGGACGCCGATCATGCGGGCCTTGAGGCCGGGCGCGATGATCGTCTTGATCAGCGTCTGGCCGGTCTTCATGTCGTTGCCGGCCACGGGCGCCTGCGTCTTGCCCGCGAGCTCCAGCATCGCCGGGACATCCGCGGTGAGATTGGGCGCGGCGTTGGCGAACGGGATGCCTTCCTTCAGCGCCGCGTAGGCGTAGACCATGGACGAGGGAATCGCGACGTCGCTCTTCGCCAGCCCCTTCTCGAAGGCGGCGAGCGAGCGGTGCACTGGCCCCTGCTTCATGAAGACTTCCGTGCTGCCGCACCACACCATGACCAGCCGCGTGCACTTGTGCTTGGCCTTGAACGCGCGGATGTCGGCGATGACCTGCTCGGCCAGGTGCATCTTGCTCTTGCCCTTCTTCACGTTCGGGCCGTTCAGGCGCTTGACGTAGCGCTGATCGAACACCGCGGACATGGGCCGGATGGCCTCCATCTCCCGGCGGACCTTGTCGAGCAGCGAGGGCTCGAGGACGCCGGCCGTGCGCGCGGCCGCGTAGGTGTCCTCCTCGAAGATGTCCCAGCCGCCGAAGACGATGTCGTTCAGGCTGGCGAGGTCCACGAACTCGTTGATCCTCGGCGAACGGTTCTCGGTCCGCTTGCCCAGCCGGATGGTGCCCATCTGGGTCAGCGAGCCGATCGGCTGCGCGAGGCCCTTCCGGATGGCGAGGACGCCGGCGATGGTGGTGGTGCTGACGGCGCCGAGACCCACGAGGAGGACGCCGAGCTTGCCCTTGGCAGGGGCGATCTGTACGGGTGTTTTCACCGGGGAAATATAGCATGGCGGCTCGTCCGCACCCGGCATGCGGGCATGCCGCCGCCCCGCGCCGAACGTGCGCGCTGCGACTATGATGACGGCCATGTTCAAGTTCTTCCGACAGCCAGCCATCGATCCGCTGCAGGTCGCCATGACCGGCGTGAAGATGGGAGAGAAGGTCGTGGTCGTGGGATGCGACGACGGACTCCTCCTCGGAGGACTCGGCGCGAAGACGGGCTTGAGCGGCGCGATGGCGGCGGTGGTGTTCGACGATCACCAGGCGGTCGCGGCCCGGCGCGCCGCCGCCCGTGAGGGCTTCCTGCTGGACCTGACGGTCGCGAAGGACGACGGCGTCGCCATCGACGGAGACGCGTTCGACATGGTCGTGGTGGACGACACGCGAGGCGGCTTCGCGAACCGGGCGCCGGAGTCGAGGGCGGCGATCCTCCGAGAAGCCCATCGCGTACTGCGCGCGCACGGGGGCCGCATCGAGGTCGTGGAGGGCCTGGGATCGAGCGGACCGTTCGCCAAGGCCACCGGACGTCCCGCGGGTTACGCCGCGACGGCGGACCTGGAAGGCGCGGGCTTCCGCCCCGTGCGCGTGCTGGCGGAGGTCACGAACTTCAGGTTCGTCGAGGGCCTCAAGGTCTAGCCCCGGGGCGAGGGGCTTTCGCGCCCCGCCAGCTCGAGCACGTGTCGATTTCCTGAACAGCCTGTCGAATTGTTCGACACCGGCCCCATGCGCAGATCCGCAGCGGCGCCCGGTCGTCCCGGACTTCATCCCCTTCCGGCCGCCGCCGGTCCCATCTCGCATCCTCGGTCGGCCGGCCGCGATCACGGCTGCACGCCCTGTCGCCGGCGCGCGTTCGGGCACGCGGTCTGCAGAGGATTCGGACAGCGTGCGACTCCCCCGCGCGTCCGTTCACACATCAGCATGGGAGACAAAGGGATCATGAAGACCACGCAACGCACGCTCGGCGCGCTGGCGATTCTCGCTGCGCTGGCGAGCCATGCGGGCGCCCAGGGCCTGCAGTCCGGCATGCTCACGGGCACGGTCACCACCGCCGACGGGCTCTCGCTGCCCGGGGCGACCATCACCGTCGAGTCACCGGCGCTGCAGGGTGCGCGCACGGCGGTGACCGACGTCAACGGCAACTACGTCCTGCGCGGCTTGCCGCCCGGCGACTACACGGCCCGCGTGGAGATGGACGGCATGGCTCCTCGGGCCGAGCGCACGTCCGTCGCGCTGGGACGCACGACGGTGCTGGACGCCACGATGTCGATCGCCGGCATCTCGGAGACGGTGACCGTCGCCGCCACGGCCTCGCCGGTCGTCGCCAACCCGGTCGTCGGCGCGAACCTCCGAAAGCGCGACGTCGACAGCCTGCCGATCGGCCGAACGCCGCAGAACATCGCCGAGCTGTCGCCGGGCCTCACCGACAACACGCCCAGCGCGAACCAGGTCACGATCTCGGGCGGCTTCGGCTTCGACAACGCCTTCCTCGTGGACGGCGTGGACGTGAACGACAACATCTTCGGCACCGCGAACAACCTCTACGTGGAAGACGCGGTCGAGGAGACCCAGGTGCTCACGTCGGGCATCTCCGCGGAGTACGGCCGCTTCTCCGGCGGCGTCATCAACATGGTGACCAAGCGCGGAGGCAACCGCTTCTCCGGCAGCTACCGCGCGAACCTCTCGAACCCGGCCTGGGTCGCCGAGACGCCTTTCGAGACCACGCCCCGGCGCGACGTCCTGCAGCTGATGTCGGAAGCGACGCTGGGCGGTCCCGTCCTTCGCGACCGCCTGTGGTTCTTCGCGGCGGGCCGGACGGAGAACTCGTCCACCCCCTTCACGTTCGTGGATTCGGGCATCGCGGGCGAGACCGGCACCGAGGAGACGCGCCTGGACGTCAAGGTCACCAACACCTGGCGGAGCCGCCACACCGTCCAGGCCAGCTACCTCGACACGGAGCTCACGCAGAGCGGCGTGCGCGGCATCGTGTCGGCCGCCGTCGACCCGCGCGTCCTCGTGACCCGCAAGACGCCGCAGTCGCTGGCGGTGGCGAGCTGGCAGGGCGTGCTGTCGCCGCAGCTCTTCGCCACGGCGCAGTATTCCCAGAAGCGCTGGGGCTTCCGTGGGAACGGCGGTACCAGCACGGCCGTCATCGACTCCCCGTTCCGCACCCGAGGCGGCGGCGGGCTCCCGTCGGGCCGCCTCTACAACGCGCCGTACCTCGACGCGAACGACCCGGAGGACCGCGACAACCGGCAGCTGGCCGGCAGCGTGTCCTACTTCGTCTCGGACCGCCGCTTCGGCAGCCACGACCTGAAGGCGGGCGTGGAGCGCTTCACGACGTCCTATCGCGGCGGCAATTCGCAGTCGGCGACGGGCTACGTCTTCTACTCGAACTACGTGGCCGACGCCGCGGGCCGGCCGGTGTTCAATGCCGACGGCACGTTGACGCCCCAGTTCGTCACGGGCCGCTCGATGCTCTACACCTGGCTGCCGACGCGCGGCGCCACGATGGACATCAACACCACGTCCCTCTACGCCCAGGACCGGTGGGCCGCGACGCGGCACCTGTCCTTCGACCTCGGTCTGCGGCACGAGCGCGTGCGCAACGACTCCACCGGGGGCGTGGTGAGCGCGAACACTGACGCGTGGCTCCCCCGGCTGGCGGCCGCCTACGATCTCCGCGGTGACGGCGCCTGGGTGGCCCAGGCCACCTACGGCCGCTACGCCGGGCGCTACAGCGAGGCGCAGTTCACGGCGAACTCCGACGTGGGCAATCCCAGCCTGCTCATCTCCGTCTACACGGGCGCGACGGGCCAGGGGCTCGACTTCGCCCCCGGGCTCGACCCGGCCAACTACACGGTCCCGGTCTTCGGCAGCTTCCCGACGGCGAACGTGTCGTTCGAAGACGGGCTGTCGTCGGCGAGGAACACCGAGATGACGGCGTCCTTCGGCGGCGAACTCGGCGCGCGGGGCTACGTGAAGGCCACATACGTCCATCGGCGCACCTCGAACGTGATCGAGGACTTCATCACGAGTGCGCTGGGCGCCACCACGATCGTCAGGGACGGCGTGGAGGTGGGCACCTACGACAACATCCAGTACCGCAACGTCGGCGACGCGCTCTACCGCGAGTACGACGCGCTCGTGCTGCAGAACCGCTACCGGCTCACGAATGCCTGGTCGCTGTCCGGTCACTGGACGCTCCAGCTCCGGAACAACGGCAACTTCGAGGGCGAGGCCGCGAATCGGCCGGGCGCCACGTCGCCGTTCGGCGACTACCCCGAGGCGTTCAACGCCGAGCGACACTACCCGGTGGGCCGGCTCGACGACTTCCAGCGCCACAAGGTGCGGGTGTGGACGACCTACCTCGCCGACCTGGGCCGCGCGGGCTCGCTGGACGTGACCGCGCTCTACCGCTACAACTCGGGACTGACCTACAGCCTTCGCGCGAACGGCGAGCCCCTGAGCGCGCTGCAGACGGCCAACGCCGCGGCGGCGGGCTACGCGGGCCTGCCGGGCGGCGGCGTCCAGACGATCTACTTCGGGGACCGCGGCACCGGCGCCTTCAACGGATACGGCGTCGTCGACCTGAACGTGGGCTACAACGTGCCCGTCTTCCGCTCGCTGCGGCCCTACGTGAAGCTCGAGCTCCTGGACGTGCTGAACAACCAGACGCTGGCCACGTTCGACACGACCGTGTCGGCCGACTGGTCCGGCCCGCTCGATGCCCTGGGGCTGCCGACGACCTACGTGAAAGGCCCGCGCTTCGGCCAGGCGACGCGGAGCGCCGACTATCCCGCGTGGCGCACCGGCCAGACCGGCGGGCGCGCGTTCCTGATGGCCATGGGCCTCAGGTTCTGATGCGGGTGGCGCCGTCGGTGGACCCCCTCCCCGACGGCGCCGCCGTCCCCTCTCGCGGTCGCCACCGCGGCGTCCGCCCTCACTCGGTGCGCAGCGCCACCAGGGGGTCGATGGCGGTGGCCCGCCGCGCCGGACCGAGGCAGGCGGTCACGCCGGCCGCGACGAACACCACGGCCACGCCGGCCAGCACGAGCGGATCGCCGGGCGTGGTCTCGAACAGATAGGCCCCGAGCACCCGGCCAAACGCCGCCGCCCCTGCAAGGCCCAGGACGAGCCCGGCGACGACCAGGAGCACCCCCTGCTCCAGCACCATGGCGAGCACCGAGACGCGCGGCGCTCCCAGCGCCATCCGGACGCCGAATTCCCGCGTGCGCTCGGACACGCTGGTCGCGATCACGCCCGTCACTCCCGCCAGCGTGACGGCCACGGCCACCCCGGCGAAGATCCACAGGAGCAGCGCCGTGAGCCGCGGCGTCGCCAGCGTCGCGCGGCGCACCTGCTCCATCGTCTGCACGTCCTCGACGGGCATGTCGGGATCGAGCGCATGGACGGCCTCGCGCACCACCCCGGCCAGCGTCGCGGGATCGCCAGGCCCCCGCACCAGGACGCGGGCGCCGAGCCCGAAGGGCATCTGGGACAGGGGCACATAGAGCTCGGGAATGACGTCGCGATCGAGCCCGTACTGCCGCACGTCGCCGACGACCCCGACCACGGTGAGCCAGGTATCGCCGTTGTCGAAGGAGATGCGGCTGCCCACGGGGTCCGCGCCGTCCCAGTAGCGACGCATGGCCTGGTTCACGATCACGACCTTCGGCGCGTCGCGGTGATCCAGCGCGGCGAACGGCCGTCCGGCGACCAGGGGAATACCCAGCACCTCGAAGTACTGCGGCGAGGCGATGTTCACGTCGCCCGTCGGCCGCTGGGCGGGATCCACCGTCCGCCCCTCGATGTCGAACGGCGTCCGCCCGGGATTCTGCGGCACGAGCGGCACGGCGTTGGTGATGGCGGCCGCCTCGATGCCGGGGGTGACCGACAGCCGGTCCACCAGGGGCTCGTACAGGCGAAGCTGGGCCGGCGCGTCGGGATAGCGGGAGAAGTTGCCGGCGATGTTGGCCGTGAGGACGCGGTCGCCGCGATAACCCGCATCGACGTTCTGCAGGCGAAGCACGCTGGCCAGCAGCAGTCCGGCGCCGACCAGGAGGACGACCGAGAGCGCCACCTGCGCAACGACCATCAGCCGCTGCAGGCGCCGCTGTCCCCGCGACGTCCCGCTGCCCAGGCTGCCCTGCTTCAGCGACGCCATGACGTTCACGCGCGTCGCCAGGGCCGGAAGCGTGCCGAAGACGAGGCCGCTCAGCACGGCCACGCCGAGGGTGAAGGCCAGGACGCGTGTGTCCAGCGTGATGGCGTCGATGCGATCGGTGAACCGACCGATGAAGCGCGTGAGCAGGCCCAGGGTGCTCCAGGCGAACACCAGTCCCGCCACCGCCGCCACGGCCGAGAGGAGCGTGCTCTCGGCCAGGAGCTGGCGCACCAGCCGTCCGCGGTTCGCCCCGAGCGCCGCCCGCATCGCGAGCTCGCGATGGCGTCCGAGGAGCCGGGCCAACGTCAGGTTCGCGACGTTCGCGCAGGCCAGGAGCAGCACGAGGCCCGTGGCGCCGAGCAGCAGCCACAGGATTGGCCGGGCGTCGGCGGTCAGGGCCGTGAGCACCGGGCGCGTGGACGCACGGTAGCCGGGGAGCGGTCGGTAGTCGGCCTCGTGCTCCAGGCGCAGCCGTTCCGCCACGGCGCCGACGTCGGCGCTGGCTCGCTCGGACGAACTGCCCGGGGCGATCCGGCCGAACACGCGCAGGCCCGAGAACGCCCGCCGGTTCCTGGCGCTCTGCGACTCGGCGGCCGCCCGGAAGGGGCAGGCCGACGTCGGCATGTACAGATCCACCGGGTTCGGGTAGTGAGGGACGTCGGGCAGCACGCCGACGACGGTGTGCGGCCGGTCGTTCATCTCGAAGGTCTGGCCGACGATGCCGCGGTCGCCGCCGAACTTCGTCTGCCAGTAGTCGTAGCCGAGGACGATCACGGGCGCGGCGCCCGGGTCGTCGTCCCCCTCCTGGAACGTGCGCCCGATGAGGGGCCGGATTCCCAGGACGGCGAAGAAGTCGTGGGACACCACGCCCGTGGCCACGCGGTCGGGCTCGCCGCGACGCAGGAGATCGAAGCTCATCTCATGGAACTCGACCAGGTCCGTCACGTCGTGCAGCTGGTCTCAGAAGTCGTAGAGCTCCTTCACCGACACGCCGACGTTGGCGCGGTTCGCGAGCGGCGCCGACTGCTCGACGAGGACCAGGCGATCGCCGTTCGCGTACGGCAGAGAGCGCAGCAGCACCCCGTTGATGGCGCTGAAGATGGCCGTGTTCGCGCCGATCCCCAGGCCGAGCGTGACGACGGCGACGAGCGTGAAGCCGGGGCTTTTGGCCAGCGCCCGCCCGGCATGGCGGAGGTCCTGGGCGAAGTCGCGCAGCCACACGAGCCCGCGCGCGTCGCGCGTCTCCTCGACGTGCCTGGCCATGGCGCCAAAGCTCTTGAGCGCCTCGAACCGGGCGGTCTCGGGGTCCATGCCCCGGCGTTCGTTCTCGCGCGCCTCCATTTCGAGGTGGAAGCGCACCTCGGCGTGCAGCTCGCGGTCCAGCCGCCCGCCGCGCAGGAACGCCCTGAGTCGTCGCCACATGTGCGTGTCCTTCCTCGAAGGCCGGGTCCGGTCGTCAGGACTCCGCGGCCAGGATGCGTGCGACGGCGGCCGTCATCCGGCGCCAGGCCTGCTCTTCCTCGCGAAGGCGCTTCTGGCCCGACTTCGTCAGCCGGTAGAACTTCGCCTGGCGATTCGCCTCCGACGCGCCCCATTCGGCGTCGATCCAGCCGGCCGTCTCGAGGCGCTGCAGCGCCGGGTAGAGCGACCCCTGGTTCACGCGGAGCACGTCCTCGGAGATCTGCTGGATGCGCTGCGAGATGCCCCAGCCGTGCATCGGCCCCAGGGCCAGCGTGCGGAGGATCAGCAGGTCCAGCGTGCCCTGCAGGAGATCGAGCGACTTCGGGGGCATCCTCACACCTCGGTGACCGCCGTCACTGGCGGCCGGGTCGGACGGGCAGCCTGCGCCGGCCCCAGTCCACGATCGAGCCGTCGTACATCCTCGCGTCGAAGCCCAGATGGCGGGCGACGAAGTAGATGACCGACGCGCGCATGCCGATCATGCAGTAGGACACGACGGGCCGTCCGGCGGTGGCGCCGGCGGCGGCCAGCCTGGTCCGCATCACGTCGTCGGCCAGGAACTGGCCGGTCCGCGAGACGAGGTCCGTCCACACGAGCTGACGGGCGCCGGCCAGGTGACCGGCCGGGTGCATCCCGCCCATGCCGCCGTCCGCACCCGTGAATTCCGCATCGGGCCGCGCGTCCACGAGGGTCATGGCCGCCGATCCGAGGCGGGCGATCAACCAGTCCGCCGTGACCACCACGTCCGGACGCTCGGTCAGCGCCGCGAGCGAGCCGCGCGTCGACGCCGTACCCGCGCCCACCTGGACGGGCCGCCCTTCGGCTTTCCATGCCGCGAGCCCGCCGTTCAGCACGCGGACGTCGGGATGGCCAAGGTAGTCGAGCGTGAAGAACGCGCGCGTGGCGCCGATGGCCGAGCCGTAGACGATCACCTGCGAGACCGTCGAGACGCCCGCCGTTTCGAAGACCGCACGCAGGACGTCCAGCGGCGGCAACTCCGAGCCGAGGCCGTCGGGCCCGTCGACCGCGAACTGGGTGTAGCGGACGGCGCGGGCTCCGGGCACGTGGCCGGCCGCGAAGTCGCCGTTCCGGTCCTCCACGTGGAGCACGACGATGCCCGGCTCCTGCAGCCGCGAGGCGAGCTCGGCGGGTGTGATCAGACGGCCGGACGCGGCGGCCGCGAGGGCGAAGAGCACGGCTGTTGTCGACACTCGACAAGAGTCGTCACCTTCTTGTCGAATGTCAACAGGAGGAGACCGGATCGGGGTGACGAACGCGGTGACGAACCCGGCGGCGCCGTGGCGGCCTATCGCAGGCAGGTCAGGTGGCGTCCGCCGTCCACGGCGATGGTGTCGCCGGTCATCCACCCGGCCTTGCTGGACGCCACGAAGAGCACCGCATCGGCGATCTCGTCGGCCCGGCCCGGCCGCCCGAGGGGATGCGTCTCCTTCGCCCGCTCGAGGAATGCCGCGTAGCGCGTGGCGTCCATGCCGCCCCGCGTGTGCAGGTTGGTGACCGTCACGCCGGGGTTCACGCAGTTGACGCGCACGCCGTGCGGCGCCCAATCGAGGGCCGCGCAGCGCGTGAGGTGGTCGAGCGCGGCCTTGCTCGAGCAGTAGACGGCGACACCCGCGAACGCGCGAAGCCCGTTCACGCTGGACACGTTCACGACGTTGCCGCGCCGGGCTTTCAGCTGCGGGAACGCCTCGCGCATGAGGCGGAACGGCGCGCGGACGTTGATGGCGAACATGCGGTCGAAGAGTTCGTCCGGCGTCTGGTCGGTGCTGGCGGTCCCGATGATGCCGGCGGCGTTCACCAGCACGTCCACGCCGCCGAAGCGCTCGACGGCCGCCGTCACGACCCGCGACGGCGTGTCGTCCGCCGTGACGTCGGCCGGCACGGCCAGGGTCGGGCCCGAGGCCTCGGCAGCCGCCGCGTCGAGCGCCGCGCCATCCCGGGCCACCAGGACCACCGAGGCGCCCTCGCGCGAGAAGGCGAGCGCCGCCGCGCGGCCGATGCCCGAGCTGGCTCCCGTCACCACCACCACCTGATCCGCGAACATTCCCTGGCTCGTCATGGCTGGGAAGTATAGGGCGCGCATCCTTCCCAGGACACGGCTGTCCCCGTGCTGCCACAGCGGGCCGGGACCCGTCCGGCCCCGCGGCGCCCCCCGGGTTCGCGATGGGCCGAGTTCGCGCCCAATCGCGAGTGGCTGCCGACACGTGCCGTCCGTGCCACAATCGGCAAGGCTTTTGCGAAGGCCGGTGCAGCCATGCCCCCGCCCGCCTCCACCGAGTTCTACTCGCTACGCGAGATCGCCCAGGCGGCCGATGTCGCCGAGTCGGTGGTGCTGGACCTGGCGGCACGCGGCAGCCTCCAGACGGCGTCGGGCCTGCAGGACGGCGCGCCCCTCGAGACGCTGGTGTCCGAACGCGCGGCCATCGACGCGGTCAGGGCCTTGAGCGCGGGCGAACCCGTCGGCGACCACGCGCGCTCGGTGCTGGCCGTGGCTCCGACGACGGGGCGGGACACGGGCACGTCCCTGGCCGTTTCGACCGGGCTGCACGGCCTGGTCGTGCTGCTGGCCGCGGCGGTGGCCAGCCTCGGCTGGTCGATGCAGGCGGCGCCTCCGCTCGAAGAAACCGTGTCGCACGAGCCCGTCCGCCTGGTTTACCTGGCGTTGCCCGGGCCTGGAGGCGGCGGGGGCGGCGGCGGCCTGAAACAGAAGCTGCCGCCTCCGAAGGCCGAGCGCGAGGGCGACCACTCCCTCGCCAGCCCCCTTCCAGCCCGCGAGCTCCCTCCCCCGGCCCCCGAGCCGCCCAAGGTCGAACCGCCCACGCCCCTCGACGCCAAGATGCTGCCCCCGGTGATGGCCCCCGTCGCGACGGCGCCGGCCGACTCCCGGAACCTCGAGGGCGTGATGCGCGACACCCCGCCGCTGCCGCCGTCCCAGGGCCCGGGCGCGGGTGGCGGAGCGGGCACCGGCCGGGGGACCGGGCTCGGCGAAGGCGACGGATCAGGCATCGGCGACGGTTCGGGCGGGGGCATGGGCGGCGGCCCGTATCGGCCCGGAAGCGGTGTCGAGCCGCCGCGGCTCCTGCGCGAGGTCAAGGCCACGTACACCGACGAGGCGCGGCGCGCGAACATCACCGGCACGGTGGACATGGAGATCACCATCCGGCGCGACGGCTCGGTGAGCGACGTCCGGATCCTCCGCGGACTCAGGGGCGGCCTGAACGAAAGGGCGGCGGCGGCCGTGCGTCAGTGGCGCTTCGCGCCCGCGAGGCTCAAGGGCACGCCGGTGGACGTGATCGTCGAGGTCTCGGTGGAGTTCACGCTGCGGTAGGCGAGCCGGGGTACTGCGTATGGACACGATGCTCCTGGGGGTGACGGTGGTGGCGCTGCTCGTGGCGGCGGCTTCGTCCACGGTCGCATGGCGCCTCTTCCGGGCCGACCGGGCCCGGCACGCCAGCCGGGTCGCGGCGCTCGCTGCGGCCGCTGGCCTCGACAGCGCCAGGCCCGAATCCCATGAGGCGGCGGGGCCCGCCTCACCAGAGCCCGGGGCCCTCGACGAATTCGTGGCGGCCGGCCCGACACGAGGCCCCGACGCCTCCGCCCTGGCGGATGGCATCATCCCCACGGGCGCCATCTTCACCCGTCCCGGCGTGGACTCCGGCTCGTCGAACCGTCAGCACCGGCTGCTGGGGGCTGCCGCGGTGTTCGCGCTGCTCGTGACGGGCGTGGCCGGCGCGCTCGTCGTGAGCGGCCGGACACCGGGCGCCGGACCGTCGCTGCGCGTCACCCCGCTCGAGCTCGTGGCGCTCGGCCACCAGCGCGCGGACGGCGCCCTGGCCATCTCCGGGCTGGTCCGCAATCCCGACGCCGCCCCGAGCCTGCCCGCCGTCGACGCCGAGGTCCGGGTGTTCGACGCCGCCGGCATCCTGATCGCCACCCGATCGGTCGCGCTCGGCGCCGTCCCGCTCGCCGCGGGTCAGGAGGCGCCGTTCGCCGTCACGCTCGGCGACCTGCCGACCGCCGCCCGTTACCGCGTCAGCTTCAGTTCGGGCGGCGCGATGCTGCCCCATGTGGACCGGCGCACGAACCTCCCGGCCGCCGTCACGGCCGACGCGAGGTGAGGAGGATCACCATGCGCCACGCGCCCCATTGGATCGCCTGGCCAGCCGCGGTCGCGGCCCTGGTGCTCGTCGCCCGCGTGCCCGGTCTCCATGGGCAGGAGGGCTTCAAGTTCAAGAGCGGCGTCGAACTCGTGAACGTGAACGTCACGGTCACGGACCGCGCGGGCCGCTTCGTCTCGGGACTGACGCAGGACGACTTCGTGGTGTACGACGACGGCCGGGCGCAGGGCATCACGCACTTCAGCGCCGAGCGCGTGCCCGTCAGCCTCGGCATCGCGCTCGACACCAGCGGCAGCATGGCTGGTGACAAGATCGACCAGGCCCGGGCCGCGCTCGACCGCTTCCTGCTGGAGCTGCTGACGCCCGAGGACGAGGTGTTCCTCTTCCGTTTCGGAGCCAGCCCGGAGCTGGTCCAGGACTGGACGTCGAACAAGGAGCAGGTCAGCCGCCGGCTCGCGCGGGTCAACCCGAACGGCGGCACCGCGATGTACGACGCGGTGGCCGAGTCGGTACCCGTGGCGCAGCAGGGTCAGCACCAGAAGAAGGCCATCCTCGTCGTCTCCGACGGCAACGACACCAACAGCCGCACGTCGGTATCCGAACTGAAGCAGATGATCCGGCAGACCGAAGTGCTGGTCTACGCCGTGGGGATCGACGGCCACGCCGAGACGACCTTTGGCGGCGGCCGCGGCACGCCGCCCGTCATCCGGCAGCCACCGCCCCGGATGCCGTTCCCGTTTCCACGCGGCGGCGGCGGACGCGGCAGCCCGTGGCCCGGGGGCGGCTTCCCCGGCGGCGGCACGTCCGGCCGCGGCGGCGGACGCGTCTATGGCAACGCCGGCAACGACGACCGCGTGAACGTCAGCGCCCTTCGGGAAATCACGGACGACAGCGGTGGACGCACCGAGATCGTCCGCGACGCGCGCGATCTGGATCCGGCCACCGAGAACATCGCCGACGAGTTGAGCCAGCAGTACTACATCGGCTATCCCGCCCCGGACCACCGCGATGGCGGCTGGCACAGCATCAGGGTCGAAGTGAGCCGACCGGGATATACGGTGCGCGCCCGCCGCGGGTACACCGCCACCCGCTGATCGGGCCGCCGTTCGTCGGCCGTCGTCGTTCCACGCACCAGCCCTCCGTCAATCCGTCGGGCACCCCGTCCGCATGAGCCCTCGCGCTCCAGGCGTCCTGTCAGCGATGTCAGCGTTCAGCCGCCACCGGCGCGCGCGTTCGGGTGGAGACATGCCTGTCGCCCGGCGAGCACAGTCGCGCCGCGGCCCCGGCGACCGGCACACGATCCTGCCGGCATCCCTCGCGCGTCGTTGGCATGCGCCTCGCAATGTCACTGGGTGTGCGGCATCACAAAGACTGCCGGCCGCAAGCCGGCCACAACCCGGAGTGGAGGTCATGATTACGCGTCTCAGCATTCCGACCCTGGTGCTGGTCCTCAGCCTCGGCAGCACGAGCTTCGCGCAGGATCGCCGCGACTACCAGGTCTTCCAGGACATCTCCAGCCAGATCAACCGCTATACCCAGTTCACGATCTTCGACAGCGTCGATGTGGCCATCACGGACGGTCACGTGGCGCTGAGCGGCTGGGTGACGATGCCGTACAAGCGCACCGACATCGAGCGCCGCGTCGCGAAGGTGGACGGCGTGAAGTCGGTGCGGAACGACATCAAGGTGACGCCGGTCTCGCAGTTCGACGACGAGCTGCGCTTCCGCATCGCCCGGGCCATTTACGGACACTCGTCGTTCTGGAACTACGCCGCGATGGCGAACCCGCCCATCCACATCGTCGTCGTGAACGGGCGCGTCACCCTCACCGGCGTGGTCAACAACAACGTGGAACGCGTGCTGGCGCGCTCGCTGGCGACGGGCTTCGGGTCCTTCGAGGTCAAGAACGATCTCAAGACGGACGAAGAAGTCAGGGCCTCGCTGGAGAAGCTGGCGAACTGACACGATGCGGGGCGCACGCGGCTATGATGGCCGCATGCGCCCCCGACTCCTTGCCGTGGCCGCCGTGATCACGGCGTCAGCCCTCGCCGCGCTCTCCTCGCTGGCCGCCGTCGGCGTCGCCCTCGTGCCGACGCGGGCCGCGGCGCAGCCAGCTGGCCCCACCAAGGGCCCCCTCATCGCGGATTTCGGTCCGGCCTGGGCCGTCGCGAATCCCGGCATGGCCACGCCCATGCTGCAGGAGCTGAAGATCCGGTTCGACGTATCGGCAACGCCCGACGACGCGGCGGTCCTGAATCCCCGCCTGGAGACCGCGGCCCGCTTCCTCAACATGCACACGAAAGCCGGCGTCTCGCCCGAGCGCCTCAAGGTGGCCATCGTCGTGCACGGACGCGCGGCCAAGGACGTCCTCAACAACGAGGCGTACAAGCGCCGGCACCACATCGACAACCCGAATGCCGCCCTTCTCGCGGCGCTCGCCAGCGCCGGTGTCCGTGTGCTGCTGTGCGGCCAGACCGCGGGCAGCCAGGGCATCGCCGCGACGGACATGGCGCCCTCGGTGCAGATGGCGCTCTCGGCGATGACCGCGCACCTGGTGCTGAACGGCGAGGGCTACGTCCTGAACCCGTTCTAGCCTGGCCCCCGGGCCTCCGGACGGGGCGCGCCCGTCAGTGGGCGGCGGCCGTCGGTCGGCCCTTGCGCCAGACCCACCAGACGACGGCGGCCAGCGTGAGCAGCGCCAGGACCGCCATCCCCGCGAAGAGCGCCAGGGTCTGCGACAGGATGGACGCGGTCTCCAGGCGCACCTCGATGTCCAGGGGTTCGCCCTTCGCGCGCGCGGCCAGCGGCTGTTCCCACGTGATGATGTTTCCGCGCTCGATGGTCCGGCTCGGCGCGTTGTGGAACGGCACCCGGCTCGGCAGGTGCAGCCGGACCGCCACGAGCTCGTCGCCACGCCAGCCCACGTCGCCGGCGTCCTTCCCCGCCGACGGCCCGAGGTGCTGCGTGAACACCTTCAGCCCGTCTCGGTCGACGAGTCCGTAGGACGCCCAGGCGAAGGGCGCCGCCTCCGACAGCGTGCGGACGTCGTCCACGTCGAGGCGCAGGTGGACGTAGCGCCGGCCCTCCCGTCGCGACGTGCTGACCGACGCCACGTGGACGCCCGGGCTCTCGTAGAAGCGCCGGACCACGTTCCTGTCGAGCCGCGCGCGCTGATCGAGCGGGAGCGGCGCGCCTCGCAACGCCACGAGCGCCGGCACCGCCGCGTTCAGGTAAATCGTGGCGGAGCCGTCGAGGCGGAGGTAGACGTCCTCCTCGTATTCGTACTTCCGCGAGAGGACGTTGCCGCAGGACGTCAGCAGGAGGGTCGCGACGAGCAGCGCCGCGACCTGCGGGAGGCGCAGTACCGTTGAGGAGCGCTCCCACGTGGCGCCGTCGCGCCGTCGTGTCCACGCCCGCGAAGCCGAAGGCATCTGCATCATAATACCGGCCTCGCCCATGCCCGATCCGCGGTCGCTCTTCCTCATCGACGGCAGCAACCAGATGTACCGCGCGTATCACGCGATCCGCGGGCTGACCGGGCCTGACGGCCGCTCGACCAACGCCGTGTACGGCTTCGTCACGATGCTGCGGAAGCTGCTGACGGACCATCCGCCGGACCTCATCGCCGCCTCGTTCGACCTCCCCACGGCCACCTTTCGCGATGCGATCGCCGCCGACTACAAGGCCAACCGCGCGCCGATGCCCGGCGACCTCGCCGAGCAGATTCCCTGGGTACACGAAGCCTGCCAGGCGATGGGCGTGCCGATCCTCACGCATGAGGGCTACGAAGCCGACGACGTCATCGGCACGCTCGCGCGCCAGGCGGCCGAGGCCGGCTACGACGTGGCGATCGTGACCGGCGACAAGGACTTCTTCCAGCTCGTCGGGGGGCGAATCCGCGTCTACAACCCGAAGGACGACGGGGCGTGGTTCGACGCGGAGGGCGTGAAGGCGAAGTTCGGCGTGGCGCCGGAGCAGGTCGTCGACGTGCTGGCGCTGATGGGCGACACGAGCGACAACGTGAAGGGCGTACCCGGCATCGGCGAGAAGGGCGCGCGGGACCTCATCGCCGGGTTCGGCTCGCTCGACGCGCTGCTGGCCTCGGCGGCCGAGGTGAAGGCCAAGAAGCAGCGGGAAGCGCTCCTCGCCCACGCCGACGACGCGCGGCAGAGCCGCGAGCTCGTCACGATCCACACCGACGTGCCCGTCACCTTCGACCCGGCAGCCCTCGCGTACCAGGGGGCGTCGCGGGAGCGGTGCTACACGCTCTTCTCGACGCTGGGGTTCCGGACGCTGGTGACCGAGTTCGCCCCCACCGCGGCGTCGGTCCGGAAGGACTACGCGGTCGTCGAGTCCGTCGACGAGGTGGCGGCGCTGGCCGATGCGATCCGCGCCCGCGGCCGGATGGCCCTCCACGTGCTGGCCGACGGCGACGCCGGGATGCGGGCGGACATGGCCGGGCTCGTCATCGCCACCGATGCACGCATGGCGCGCTTCCTGCCGTTCGGCGCGCCTTCGCTCGTGAGCGAGGGTGGCCTGGATCGCGACGCGGTACTCGCCGCGCTCACCGGCGTCCTCGAGGATCCGGCCATCGCGAAGATCGGCCACGACCTGAAGTTCGCGGTCGTGATGCTGGCCCGGTACGGCATCACGCTCGCCGGACTGGATCTGGACACGATGCTGGCCGCCTACCTGCTGGACGCCTCCCGATCCAGCCAGGACCTGGAGCCGCTGGCGCTGGAGCAGCTCGGCTACCGCGCCCGGTTGGCCGACGACGTGCGGGGCAAGGGCGCCAAGGCCGTGCCGTTCACGTCGGTCGCTCCGGCCCAGGTGCTCGACTACGCGGGAGAACGCGCGGACCTCGCGTGGCAGCTCGCCG